>CAZMHG010000001.1:0-17566 GCA_964565975.1 uncultured Ilumatobacteraceae bacterium
GAGCCACCGGCGAGCGGGCGCATCGTGGTCGGGATTCGAACGGTCACAGCCATGGGCAAAAGCCTACCGATCCAGTCAGCTTTCGCCGCACCCGAGCGGCCGTCAGACGCTGACGCGTGGGCGGCGGCCAGCCCAGGGCTGAGCGGCTTCGATCTGCGCGGCGAGGCGCACGAGGGTGGCCTCAGCGGCGAACCCGCCCACGAACTGGACGCCAACGGGGAGGCCGTCCGGGGTCCAGTGCAGCGGCAGGCTGACCGCTGGCTGGCCGGAGCTGTTGAACTGCGCGGTGAAGAGCATCGTGGCCAGCAGCACCGGCATGCAGTCCGGGTTCTCCGGGCTGATCTGGCCGATTTTCGGCGGCGGCGTGGCGATGGTCGGGGTGACCAGCACGTCGAACCCGCGGCTGGCGTCGGCCGGCTCCCACCAGCCGAGCAGGCGGCGGCACCACGCCTGCATCGCCGTGACCAGGTGGATGTACTGCGTCGAGCTGATCTGGTCGCCGAGGTCGGCCATGAACATGTTGTGCGGTTCCCAGTCGTCGGCGGTGATCGGCCGCCCGACGAGCCCGGCGTAGAACGCCCGGTCCGCCGCGGTGTAGGCGGCGACGATCGAGCCGAACAGATGGCTGAACTCGTCGCCGGTCAGCTGTGCGGGCCAGGTTTCCTCGACCTCGTGGCCGAGCGATCGCAGGAGTGTGGCGGTCGCCTCGACGGCGGCGATGCACTCGGGATGCACGGGCTTGTCCAGCCCTGCACCGCTGAGCACGCCGATGCGCAGCCGGCCGGGATCGGCCCCGACCTCGGCCGCGAGCGGGCGTGAGAGTGGCGGGGCGGTGTACGGGTCGCCGCTTTCGTACCCGGAGATCTGGTCGAGCAGCGCCGCCGTGTCACGTACCGATCTGGTCACGACGCCGTCGATCGTCGCCCCGGCCCACGTGTCGCCGAAGTCCGGGCCGAGCGACACCCGGCCACGCGACGGCTTCAGCCCGACCAGCCCGCACTCCGACGCAGGGATGCGGATCGAGCCGCCGCCGTCGTTGGCGTGCGCCGCGCCGACGATCCCGGCGGCGACGGCTGCCGCCGACCCGCCCGACGAACCACCGGTGGAGTGATCGATGTTCCACGGATTGCGGCATGGCCCGTAGGCCAGGGACTCGGTGCTGATGATCGTGCCGAACTCGGGCACGTTGGTGCGCCCGATCGGGACCAGGCCCGCGCGGCGAAATCGCTTGGCAAGGTTCGAGTCGTGGTCCATCCGGAAGTCGATGCGCTTCAGCAGCCGGTTGCCCATGTGCATCGGCTCGCCCTCCTGCCCGCCGCCGAGATCCTTGACCAGGAAGGGCACCCCGGCGAACGGTCCGTCGCCGAGCGCACGGTCGGCCTGCGCGGCCTCGGCGCGCGCCGCGTCGTAGCGCGTGTGGATGATCGCGTTGAGCGTCGGGTTGAGCGCCTCGGCCGCGCCGATCGCAGTCTCGACGAGCTCAGCGGAGCTGACCTGGCGGCGGCGGACGAGGTCCGCCTGCGCGGTGAGGTCGAGTCCGGCGAGTTGGTCAGCAGATCCCATCGGCCGACCATAGGCCGGCGCGGTGCGCGGTCAGCAGCGCGGTGCGTGTGTCGGCAGCGCGGTGCGTGCGTCAGTGCGGTGTGACGCGCAGGATGCGATCGCCGCTGCCGTTGCTGGTGGTGAGGTACAGGTTGCCGTCGGGGCCGAGTTCGGCACCGCGCAGTCGCCCGTAGCGTCCGGCGAGCACGGCGGGCTTGAGCGAGGCGATCACGCCGGTGGGGCCGAGCCGGATCAACCGCAGCGACTCGCCCTTCAGCGTGCAGACGGCGAGATAGTTCTGCAGCGCGCCCCACTTCGAGCCGACCAGGAACGTCGCGCCGCTGGTGGCCAGCGTCGGGAAGCCCGAGCTCCACACCGCGCGCGTCGCGTTGGGGAACTTGGCCAGGTTGGTCATCGGGACGTCCTCGTTGTACCCGGGGATCGGGTCCCAACCGAAGTTGCGGCCCGCGGCGAGCAGGTTGATCTCGTCGTCGCGGTCGGGGCCGTGCTCGACGCTGTACATCGCCCCGGCGGCCGACAGCGCGAGGCCCTGCACGTTGCGATGGCCGTACGTGTACACGCGGGGGTCGCCGCCTGCCGCGTTGCCGGGGATGCCCGCACCGGTGAAGCGGTTGACCCGCAACGTCTTGCCGGCCAGCGAGTTGCGGTTCTGCGGGTTGGTGCCGACCGCGGCATCACCGGTGCCGACGAACAGGTACCCGTTCTTGTCGAAGCGCAGCTGGCACCCGCCGTGGCGTCCTTGGTTGCCGTCGATGTTGCCGACGAGCGGATCCTTGACGCGCGTCAGGCGCGTGTAGTTGGTGTCGATCGTCCATGCCACGACCTGGACGGAGTCGTCGTTGTCCGTCGTTCCCTGGCACGTGTACACGCGCCGGTTCGAGCGCACGTCGGGGTCGACCTCGATCCCCATCAGCCCGGTCTCGCCGCTGACCCACAGGTCACTCATGTCGGCGGCAAGGCGCCGCACGGTGCCGTTGGGCAGCCGCACGCTGACCTTCCCACCACGCTCGGTGAACAGCATGAAGCCGCTCGGCGTGAAGGTGAGGTCCCACGGGTTGGACAGCCCGGACACGACGGTCGTCACGCTGAGGGTCGGCAGCGCGGCGGCCGCGGTCCCGGCGTGGGGGACGGCCATCAGGATTCCGAGGCCGGCGACGGTGAGCATTCGGCGGAGCATCCCGCCAGTCTGGCGCGCCGTAGGGTTGCTGGACATGCACGTTCTCGCAGCTGCCGACAAGTTCCGGGGGACCGCCGACGCTGCACAGGTGGTCGCGGCGATCGGTCACGCCTGTTGGGAACTGGGTCACGACTGCACGGAGATCCCCCTCGGCGACGGCGGCGAGGGCACGTTGCAGGTGCTCGGTGGCGCCAACCGCACCTCCACGGTGACCGGCCCACTCGGTGATCCGGTTCGTGCCTCGTGGCGCTTGTCGCGCGATACCGCGGTGATCGAGATGGCCGCCGCGTCAGGGCTCCAACTCGTCGGTGGCGCGCTGGGCAACGACGCCATCGCCGCCACCACGACCGGCACCGGCGAGCTGATCGACCAGGCGCTGGACGCCGGGGCGCGCACGATCATCGTCTGCCTCGGCGGATCGGCCACCACCGACGGCGGCCTGGGCGCGCTGCGGGCGATCACCGCACCGGCCCGTCTGCGTCGTGTCAAGTTCCTCGTCGCCTGCGACGTGCTGACGCGCTTCACCGACGCCGCGGCCGTGTTCGGCCCGCAGAAGGGGGCGTCACCGGCGCAGGTCCGCTTCCTGACGGGACGGCTGCAGCGCCTGGTCGACGTGTACCGCGCCGACTACGGGGTCGACGTGCAGGCGATCGAGGGCTCGGGCGCCGCGGGCGGTCTGGCCGGCGCCCTCGCCGCGCTCGGCGGCAGGCTGATCCCCGGTTTCGACCTGGTCGCCGATCAGGTGGACCTGCACGACGCCGTCGCCGCCGCGGACCTGGTGATCACCGGCGAGGGCTACCTGGACGCGCAGAGCTTTGCCGGCAAGGTGGTCGGCGGTGTGCAGCGAATCGCGACCGATGCCGGACGGCCGATCGGCGCCGTCGTTGGCGACGCGGACAGCGGCGTGCGCGACCTCATCCCGAACGTGCGCCTGGTGGACGAGTTCGGCCGCGAGGCGGCGTTCGCCGAGCCACTGCGCTGCATCGAGGGCGCCGCCCGGCGGCTGGTGCAGTCGCTCGTCTAGCTCGCGCGCATCGCCGTAAGCGTGAGCTTGTTGGCGTTGTCGGTACCGATGACGAAGGCAACGGGGCAGCCGGACGGGAAGCCCGACGAGTCCTGCAACTGCAGGGTCGTGGCCGCCGAGATGTCCATCCGCAACAGGTTGCCGAGGTACTTGGCCGTGGCTTCCGCCTTCGCGTCGCCCTGGGCGTAGAGGATCGCCGACGTCGTCAGCTTGTCGGCGCCCGTCGCCGGCGAGCAGGTCGAGAACTGGACCGTCTTCAGTTGCTGGGTGACGCGGGCGCCCACCCCGCTGACACGGGCGGCGTTGACGACGACGACCTTGGCCGCATTGCGCGACGGCTGCACGGTCGGTGCCGCGGTCGTGGTGGTGGTTCCGCCGGCGCCCGTGGCACCGTTGTTGGGCAACGTGGTGGTGGTCGTCGTTCCAGTCGGGGCGGTCGTGGTGCCGTCATCGTTCGACAGCTTCTTCAGCACGAGCAGACCGAGCAGCACTGCGAGGGCGGCGATGACGATGGCGGCCGTCGACCCGGCGGACGCGTTGCGGCCCATGCTCGCCTTTGGCTGCTGGTCCGAACTGCTCATCGTGCCTCCCTGGGGGCTTGCGTCGATCTCGTCACGGAACCCGGTGGGCCGACCCCGCGTCGGCGGCAACGCCGTCGAGCTTGGCCCGGCGGCGCCGATCCCGGTTCCGCCTCAGGCGGCGAACCACCAACGGATCGATGTCGACTGCCGCCGGATGGTCGATCACCCGGCTCAATTCGAGATTGTATTCCTCCACCGAGCACGCGAAGCGGGCACGGATGGCGTCGTGGCGATCCTGGTCTTGGGTGAACCAGGTGGCCTCGAAGCTGATCATGGCATGCGCACGCTCGCCGAGGGTGTCGGCCGGGCCGGCGTCGCCCACGGGTTCGTCGCCAGCAGAGGTGGTCGTGGGGCCGCCGGAGGTCACCTGCCAAGCCTGCCCGCTCGGGCCACCGAAGACAAGTACTCCCATGTAATTTCATCGGTCGAACTACGATTTCGGCGTGACGTCGGCTGCCCCGTTCCTGATCGGTGTCGCTGGCGGCACCTGCTCGGGCAAGACCACGGTCAGCGAACGCCTCACCGAGCTCGCCGGCGAGGACGCGGTCGCGTTGATCAAGCAGGACTCGTACTACGTCGACACGCCCGAGCTACCACTGGCCCGGCGCGCGATGCTGAACTACGACCACCCCGACTCGTTCGACTGGCAGTTGCTGCACCAGCACCTCGCCGCGTTGACCGCCGGATCGGCCATCCCCGTCCCGGTCTACGACTACGTCAACCATCGCCGCAGCAACGAGGTGCGCATCGTCCACCCGGCGCGCATCGTCGTCGTCGACGGGATCCTGGTGCTGTACGACCCGGCCCTGCGCGAGCGTTTCGACCTGCGCGTCTACGTGGACACCGAGGCCGACCTGCGCTTCATCCGCCGCTTGCAGCGCGACGTCGCCGAGCGCGGCCGCACGCCCGACAGCATCATCCACCAGTACCTCACGACGGTGCGGCCGTGCCACGAACAGTTCATCGAGCCGAGCAAGCGCTACGCCGACGTGATCTTTCCCCACGGCGGGATGAACGAGCCGGCGCTCGACATCCTGCTGGCCCGGGTGCGCGAGGTCACCGCGCTGGAGCCGCTGCGCACCACCGGCGACTGACGTCGCGGCCGCCGCTACCCTGAGCGACCGCGCCGGGTTAGCTCAGTTGGCAGAGCACTTGACTTGTAATCATGTGGTCGCGGGTTCGACTCCCGCACCCGGCTCCGTGGAAAGTCCAGCAAGCTGCTGATCGGCGGCCGCGCAGAGGGTGGGCCGCTCGCGGTGCGCTCGGTTCAGCGGTCCCACCGCGTGCTCGCCGACGACCGGCTGGTCGCGCTCTTGACGCTCGCGACGCTGGCCCTCAAGGCAGGCGCCGACCCCAAGGTCGTGCACGAACAGCTCGGCCACTCGTCGATCGCCGTCAGGATGGACACCTACTCCCACGTCCCCCAGGCCGTGGAGCGCGACAGCGCGGACAAGATCGCCGGCCTCTTCGGTGACTGACCGCATCATCCCGGCGGTCGCCGACGGCAAACCGATCGAGGGCGACCTCGTCGCCGTCATCGACGAATCGAGTCCCCAGAACGCCGCGGGAGGCGTGACCTACGTGGTGGCGATCGCGGCCTTGTTTGACCCAGCGAGAGCGTTGGCACGACTGAACGGCCTCTTCGCTGCCGACCGCCGACGCCCGTTCCATTGGGAACGTGAGGGGGTCGTCGCCCGCACACGGATGATCGAGATCGCCGCGGAGGTCGGCGTCGTCGCCACCGCCCACTACTCGCACGTCGGGCGACGAGGCCAAGCGAGTGCTCGGCGAGTGATGCTCGCCGAGATGGTTCGCGACGCGGCTTCCGAGGGCGTCGACCATCTCGTCATCGAAGCCAGCGACGCGGCCACCGTCGGTCGCGATCGCGCCGTCCTGTTGCAGACGTTCGAGTCCACGGGCGGGGTGCCGTTCCGCTACGACTGGCGGTCGAAGTCGGAGCGTCTCCTGTGGCTCGCCGACGCCATCGCCGGCGCGGTCGGCGAGTACCTCGTCGGCAAGGAGGCCGTGTGGTGGGAGAAGCTCAACGACTTCGGCGTGGCGACGCTCCGACCGCATCCATGAGATGCGAAAGCCCCGGCTCCCGGCCTAGACGACCCTGACGGATCCTCGGCCCGGCACTCCGGGGCTGACGTCTTCCACTGCGCATAGCACGCAGCAGCACGACCATTATCCGCGCTCGCCGCCGCCGAATCAACCCGCCGACGCTTGCACCGCGTGAGGGTACGCCCGTGAACGCCGACTGGTCACCTCGTCGCCGTCGCTCGAGGGACGCCGACCTCTTCGCTATCGCGACGCTCTCGGCTGCTCAAGCTGTTGTCTGCTCGATCGGTTGCGCCGACTCAGCTGTCGGCCCGGCAGACAGGACAGTCAGCCGGCTTACGCCCCCGCACCACTCGTCGCTCGAACTCTCGACCACAGGAACGACAGCGCAGCGTTTCGAACTCCATGCCAGCGGGCGGAGAGAGGTCGACGGGGGGTCCAATCGGCGGCGGCAGGGCCATCAACTGTTTCGCTGGCTGCTGCGCCTTCTTCGGTGACGGGGGCTGAAGCTTGGCGAGGGCGCGAACCCTCCGCCGCTCGAGGTCTTCGACTGCGTCGACTCGGGCGGCGTCCTCGCCGTAGAAAGCGAGGCCGCGATCGACCCACCAAAGGCATGCCGACCAATCATTCGCCTTGGACTGGCGGATGGCCATCTGCTTGTAGATCTCCAACATTGGGATCCTCGACCACTTGGCCATGAACGCCGCACAGATGCCTTCCATCTCAGCGTCGTGCTGGCGGCACGCCTCGTCGAATTCCGACAGTGCGTTCTCGTCGATGTCGCGGCAGTGGTACAGCCGAGCTTCGAGTTCAGCGAACTGGAAATGGCGATCGATCGGATCTGGGTCCTCCGCGAGCAGCCCGCGCAGCACCTTGATCGCCGGGCGATCTCCGTCGGGCAGCCGGCTGTACCACGAGAGGTCGTAGCTGTCGTCGGCAAGGTCGGTGAGCCATGCCTCCGTGAATCCGGTACGCATCTCGCCGGTGCTGATCCACGGTGGTCGATTCGGCTCGACGCCGAAGTCGGCCGGATCGTGATCGAGGAACACGCCGAACATGCCGCCGTCGCGACCACAGACGATGGAGCCTCGGAGCACGACGTGTCTTCCGTCAGCCATCAGACGCAGCAGGCCTGGCCGATAGATCGCGGCGTCCGCACGCGAGAGATGACCGACGTGGAAACCGCCGATCTGAATGGCGATGGCGTTGGCGTCGTGTGGATTGTCGAACTGCGGAACCAGCACCGCGTGCGCGTCGACGCGCACTCCATCGTTCGGCGGACAACCAGCGACTGCCAGCAACGCCTCTTGATTAAAGCTCTCGCCGACAACCTCGAGCGTCGTGTCACCACCGAGCACGTGGTACGACGGCTGGGCACGCAGAGGATCCGCCGATTCTGACTCAGCACGCTTGGTGCGACCGAACAGTGCCACGAGTCGCCCTCCCTCAAACGCACAAGGTAGTCATTCGCGACTGCGTCTCCAGACGCTGACGCAACCCGCACAAGCTCGACGCGGACGCCTCAGTGTGCTCGATCGCCGACTGCTCAACACCTCCGTCGTCGCGTCCCTGGAGTGTTGCTTGCCCTGGTCCGATCGGGGTCGCGCCGCGGGCGCTCCCTCGTGGTCGAGTAGTGGACGTCCAAGGCGCTCGATGGCCCAGCCGTCCCACGGATTGCCTACGAACGAGATGGCACAAGCCGACACCGGGCGACACGCCCCGAACGACTGTTACCGCGAACCTCCTGCTCAGACGCTGCGCGTGTGGTCGCAGGTTCGACTCCCGCACCCGGCTCTGTGGTCAGAGGCACGCTCGACTCGTTCCACTCGTCCCACGACGGCGTTGCGGTCTCGAACGTGGCGTAGCCACCGGTGATCCCTGCTTGGTAGATCGAGCGGACCGCGGAGCCAGCACACGGCCGCCCTCGGCCGAACGGTTTGTCGTTGCGCGCCGTCAGCTCTCGTCCGGACAGCACGGGTCGTCGGCACCGCATGAGATCGAGGGCGCGTCCGAGAGGACGGTGTAGAACTCCCAGTCGTTCTCCGGGCCTTTGACCCAGGTCTTGCCCTGCACGGCGAAGCAGCACGACACGTTCTCCTGCACATGCTGGTCGAAACCGAGTTCACGCGTGCGGGCGATCACGGCGGCGACCTCGTCGGTGGACTCGACCTCGACGCCGATGTGGTTGAGCGTGCCCGGCTCACCGGAGTTGGCGAACAGCACCAGTTTGAGCGGTGGCTCCGCGATGGCGAAGTTGGCGTAACCGTCACGGACCTTCGCGGGCGGGGTCTGGAACAGCTTCGTGTAGAACTCGATCGACTCATCGAGATCTGCCACGTTCAAGGCGATCTGTACTCGGGACATTGGCTGGTTCCTCTCCTCGAAGCATCACATTGACGCTCATCAATGCATTGAGTATGCCGACTCCATCGACGATCGTCAATGAATACTTCGACTCACTTCGATACAGTGCGGATCATGCCCGCGCCGACCAAGACTGCCGTGCTCGATCCGGTCGCCTGCTGCGGCTCCGTGCGCACCGACGTTCTCGCCGAAGCCGACGCCGAACTGCTGGCACGTGCCTTCGCCGCGCTGTCAGACCCGATCCGGCTGCGGCTGCTGTCCGTCATCGCCGCGGCCAACGGCGACGAGGTCTGTGCGTGCGACGTCACGGAGGTGGCGGGACGATCACAACCGACCGTCAGCCACCACATGAAGATCCTCGTCGACGCCGGCCTGATCTCCCGCGAGAAGCGCGGCCTCTGGGTGTGGTACCGCATCGTGCCGACCCGGCTCGACGCCCTCCGCAGCGTGCTCGCCTAGCACCACAACGGCGCACCCGGCGGATCCTCGCCGGTCCACGCGCGCGGGTCAGACCGTCAGGGTGACCGTCACCGGGTCGCCTTCGTCGACCTGCTCGGCGGTGCGCACCCAATCCTTCAAGGGCACCACGTAGCGGCCCTTGCGCGGCCACAGCGAGGTCTCCCACTCGGTGTCGCCGAGGCGCACGAGCGCTGGGATCATCCCCCAGCCGTAGGTCACCTCGGCCGACACGGCCTTGAGCTGGGCACTCTCCACGTCGGGGACGGCGACGAAGTAGTACGGCGCCGGCCCGCGCCACTCGAAGACCTCGGCAGTGAAGGTGATCTGCACCGGCACGCCGGAGGGCTTGGACGACGGCTTGGCCACGAGCCCGAGTCTGCCAGCCACGCTCCTCGCCGAACGCCAGGCACGGCGCCCCTTCTGCGGCGGGCAGCGGTGTCAGCGCAGCGAGTCGGCAATCTCCTCGATCACCGACTCGTCGGTCCGCGGGTGCAGGAACACCAGCCGTCCGACAGGCTCGCCGCGCCACGCCGTTGGCGCGACGAAGGCGGTCCCGGCGGCGAGCAGCGCTGCCGCCCAGCTGCGCCACTCGGCCGCTCGCCAGCCTCGTCGGCGGAACAGCACCACGCTCAGCTGCGGCTCGGTGACCAGTTCGACCCCGTCGATTGACTCCAGTCGCCGTGCGGCGCGGCGGGCCAGGTCGAGGCCGGCGCGCACCGCGGTGCGGTGGGCGGCCACGCCGTACGTCGCCAACGCGAACCACAACGGCAGCCCGCTCGCCCGCCGGGTCAGTTGCAGGGCGTAGTCGCTGGGATTCCACCCGGCGTCAGCACCCTGGAAGATGTCGATGTACGGACCGGCCTGGCGGTGCACCGGCACCGCCAGCTGTGGGTCGCGGTACAGCAGCGCGCCGCATCCGAGCGTGGCAAACAACCACTTGTGCGGGTCGATGACGACGGAGTCGGCGCGCTCGATGCCGCGAAACAGCGGCCGGCACTCGTCGACCAGCAACGCGGCACCGCCATACGCCGCGTCGACGTGCAGCCACGCTCCAAGCTCCGCGGCCAGGTCGGCCAGACCGTCGAGGTCGTCGATCACGCCGGCGTTCGTCGAACCGCCCGCCGCACAGATCGCGACCACCTCGTGCCCGACTGCGGCGCGGCGTGCTGCGTCGGCGGTTAACCGATTGTCCGGACCGGTGGGCACGACGAGTGCCTCGATGCCGAGCACGCGCAGCGAGTTGGCGATCGAGGCGTGCGCGCTGTCGCCCACCAACGCGACGCCCCGGCCCGCTGCCTGGTCACGGGCGACGGCGAGCGCCGACAGGTTCCCGACGGTGCCACCGCTGACGAACGCACCGCCGGCGCTCGGTGGCATGCCGGCAAGGTCGGCCAACCAGCGCAGCGCCTGCTGTTCCGCGGCGACGGCGCCGGGCGCCTCGAGCCAGGACTCGGCGCTGAAGCTCGCCGCGGCGACGACGGCATCCATCCACACTGCGGCAGCGCTGGGTGCGGCAGGGATGAAGGCGAGGAAGCGGTCGCTGTGCAGGCCGACGTTGTTGGGAGCGACCCGTTCGGCAAACAGCTGCCACGCCGCGTCGCCGCCCAGTCCGCCGTCGCTGATCACGCCGTCGAGCACCGGTATCCGTGCTTGCGCAGCGCCGAGGCCGAGCCGCGGTGCGAGTTGAGCGGTGATGAACTCCGTGACCCGGGCGACGAGCTCGGGCGGGAGTGGGTCGTGCATGCCGCGCGGACGCTACTGCCCGCGCTCGTCGCGCCGCGGCGATCCGCTGGTCGGGTAGAACCGGAGTGATGAGCGACGTCGTGGACCGCATCGCCGGCGGGCTGCTCGGCGTGCATGCCGGCGACTCGCTCGGGGCGACGGTCGAGTTCCAGCCGTGGGCGGCCATCCGCGAGGCGTACCCGAATGGGCACCGCGACATCGTCGGTGGCGGGCCGTTCGGGTGGTCCGCCGGCGCGGCGACGGACGACACCGACCTGACCCGCGCGGTGCTGCTGGGCTACCGCGAGCAGCCACACGGCGGCCCCGAACTGATCCACGCCGTAGCCGACGGGATGCTCCGGTGGTCGACGGGTGACTGGCCGGGACGTACGCCTGGCAGCCGTCCGATCGACATCGGGATGGCGACATCCACCGGGTTGCAGCGCTATGCGGACCACGGCGACCCCTACCGCAGCGGCGCCGGACACGGCTCGGCCGGGAACGGCTCGTTGATGCGCTGCGTCGTCACGGGCCTGATACGCGCGGACCAGACGCGACGACGCGACGAGTCGGCGGCGATCTCGGCGATCACCCACGACGACGCCCGTTGCGACGCTGCCTGCATCGTCTACAACGACATCGTCGCGGCGTTGGTGGCCGGCGCGCCGGCCGCCGCCGCGCTCGCCGCTGGTGCCGTCTCGGCGCGCGCCGAGCGCAACGTCGCAGTCGTCGACGCGCTCGAGCTCGGCCGCAGGCTGGACCTGGCCGCCATGGCGCGCGCGGGCACCGGCGCGCTGCCGGACGGCGGGCGCGGCTTCGTCCTCGACAGCCTGGCGCTGGGCATCGCCGCGCTGGCCGACCCGCGCCCGCTGGAGGACGTCCTCGTCGACGTCGTCGCGCTCGGTGGTGACACCGACACCAACGCTGCCGTCGCCGGTGGCCTGCGCGGCTGCCTGGATGGCGCGTCGGCGATCCCGTCGCGTTGGATCGAGCGGTTGCAGTTCGGAGCCGAGTTCCGCACCGACGCCCGATGGATCGCTGAGCGCAGATCGAAACCCTGACCCGCGCGCCTGCGGTGCTGCGGCGCAGTGCGCTCAGCCGTCCAGCAGCCCCTGGGCGACGAGCCACTCGTCGTAGCGACGGATCCACGTGTCCGACGGCAGACCCTGGCGGCGCATGCCGAAGCCGTGGCCGCCGGCGGCGTACAGGTGCAACTCGGCCGATCCACCGGCGGCGACCCACGCGCTGTACAGCTCGACCGAGTCCAGGGCGAGACCGAGCGGGTCGTCCGACGCGGCGGCGATGAACATCGGAACGCACGGCTGCGGCGGGCGATCCAACGTCACGAAGCGCTTGGGCGCGTAGATCGGCGCGACGAAGTCCGGGCGGTCGGCCGGGTCGGCGGCGTACGCGCAGTGCAGCGCGACGTTCCCGCCGGCGGAGAACCCGATCATCCCGACGCGGTCAGGAGCCACGCCGTACGAGGCGGCATGCGAGCGCACGAAGCGAAGGGCTGCCGCGGCGTCGGCCGCGGCGAGCGGTGCGATCGGTTCCATCGCGTCGTCGCCAAGCCCGAGCATCATCCGCTGCTCCAACTCCGCCGGGGCGTCGTCACCGGTCGGCACCAGCCGGTAGCGCAGCACGAACGCGGCGATGCCGCGCCCCGCGAGGTAGTCGGCGACCGCATGGCCCTCGCTGACGATGGACAGGGCGTGGTAGCCACCGCCCGGCGCGACCACGACCGCCGTTCCGCAGCAGGTCTGCGGGAGCACCGGGGTCAACGACGGGGCGACCACGTTGGCCACCACCTCGGTCGCCCACCGATCGGAGTAGTACTGCTGCTCGACGTGCGTCCACTGCTCGGAGCCAGGTGCAGGCCCGTCGTAGAGCGGTATCCGCTCACCCACCGTGACGGTCTGCTGGTCGGTCGCGTCCATGGCTGTCCCTCCCGCGCCCAATCTTCGGCGCGCTCTACTTTCTTGTGTCTGTGTCCGGTTAGTCTCGCGCGATGACCACCGATCCTCCCTCGCTGGCCCAGCAGATTCGTGATCTCGTCGCCGGGGTTCGGGCCGGGTCCACCCCGATCGCGGACGCGATCCGGGGCATCTCACCTGCGTCGGTCGGCCACTTCCTGCACGCCGGGTTCGACAACTCGTCGGGCGATCAGCAGCTGCTGACCACCGGCCTCGGGGCGTCGCCCGGCGCGGCGTCGGGCCGCGTCGTGTTCACCGCCGACGACGCGATCACCGCGTCGGACGACGGGCAGTCCGTCATCCTCGTCCGCCCCGAGACGACACCCGACGACGTGCTCGGCATGCAGTCGTCGCGCGGCATCCTGACGGCACGCGGCGGGATGGCCAGCCACGCGGCGGTCGTCGCCCGGGGGTGGGGCATCCCGGCCGTGGTCGGCGCCGGCGAGTTGGTCATCGACGACGACGGGGCGCGCATCGGCGATGTGGAACTGACCGCCGACACCTACCTGTCGATCGACGGCACCACCGGCGAGGTGTTCCTCGGCGCAGCGGACATCAACACCGAAGAAGCCCCGCCCGAGCTCGACGTCCTGCTGCGCTGGGCCGATGCGGTGAACGCCAACTCGTACCGGCCGGTGCACATCCGCGCCAACGCCGACACGGCGACCGACGCGGCCCACGCCCGACGCCTCGGCGCGCAAGGCATCGGCCTGTGCCGCACCGAGCACATGTTCCTCGCCGCCGACCGGCTGCCCCTCGTGCGCGCCTTCATCCTGACCGACGACCCCGAGGTCGAGCGTCGGGCACTGGCCGACCTCGAAGCCGCCCAACAGGCCGACTTCGAAGCCCTGCTCGAGGTGATGGACGGCCTGCCCGTCACCGTGCGCCTGCTCGATCCCCCGCTGCACGAGTTCCTGCCCGACCGCGAACACCTCGTCGTCGCCGAGGCGCTCGGCCAGCTGGACGAACACGGGCAGGCCGAGCTCGCCGCGGTGCGCCGGCTGCACGAGGCGAACCCGATGATCGGCACCCGCGGCGTGCGCCTCGGCGTGGTCCGGCCGGGCCTGTACGAGATGCAGTGCCGGGCGCTGTTCCGCGCCGTGCTGACGATGATCGGCGACGGGCGCACGCCGATGGTCGAGGTGATGATCCCGCTGATCGTCGATCCGGCGGAGATGGCGCTGGCTCGCCGCTGGGTGATCGAGGCGGCGCGCGAGGTCGGCCTGGACGACGACATGCCGATCGGCGCGATGGTGGAGACGCCGCGCGCCGCGATGGTCGCCGGCGAGCTGTCCGAAGTCGCCGACTTCATGAGCTTCGGGACGAACGACCTGACCCAGCTGACGTTCGGGTTCAGCCGAGACGACGTCGGCAGCAAGATGCTGCCGGCGTACCTCGAAGCCGGCCTGCTCGCCGCCGACCCGTTCCAGACCGTCGACGCCACCGGTGTCGGACGAATGGTCGCCTACGCCTGCGACCATGCCCGCGCCGCCCGGGCCGATCTGAAGATGGGTGTGTGTGGCGAGCAGGGCGGCGACCCAGCGTCCGCCGACTTCTTCATCAGCTGCGGGGTCGACTACCTGAGCTGTTCGCCGTACCGCGTCCCGGTCGCCCGTCTTGCGGTCGCCCAGGCCGTGCTCGCGGCAGGGCGCCTCGGCGAGGAGACCCAGGCCCAGCTCACGACGCTGGTCGCCGATCCGGTGTGGACCGGCGGGCCGGCCACGTCTGCATCGCAACCTGCACCGGCCGCCACGAGCGACGAGCCGTCGGCAGAGCCAGAAGAGCTGGCCCCGCTGGACGACGAGGACGAGGACCGCTTCAACGTGCTCCACGCCGTGCGGATCAAGGGGTTCGGCAAGGTCGACGTGCTCGCCGAGATCGCCGACCTCAGCGAGCAGCGCACACAGACCGTGCTCCAGGCGCTGACCGACGAGGGCCTGTGCATGTTCCTGGAGAAGCGCAGCATGTGGTCACTCACGCCGGCCGGCCGCGCCGCGCACGGCGAGCTGTCGGTGCATCGCAGCATCGTGGCTCGTGAGCCGCTCGGCCATCCGTACGAGCAGTTCCTGCAGATCAACACCGCCTTCAAGGAGCTGTGCAACTCGTGGCAGCTGCGCAACGGCGAGATGAACGACCACAGCGATGCCGGGTACGACGCGGCGCGTGTCGCCGAGTTGCGCACGCTCGACGAGCAGGCCGAGCCGTTGCTGTTCCAGTTCGGTGAGGTGATGCCACGGCTGGCGGCATATCGCCGCCGTCTGTCTGCCGCGCTGCGGCGGACCGAGGACGGCGAGACACGCATGTTCACCGGCGTGATGTGCAACTCGTACCACGACGTGTGGATGGAACTGCACGAGGACCTGATCCAGTTGCTCGGCGTCGACCGCACGGCCGAAGGCAGCTTCTGACGGCTTGACGGCGCCCGGTTGACGGCGCCCAATCGACAGCGCCCGTTGGCTGCGCTGTCGTGCCGACCGCGGCTCAGCGGGCCGGCTCCAGACCCTCGATGTCGTGGCGGTACCGGCCGGTGTCCAGGTAGGCGCGCAGTTTGCGGATCGAGTTGCGCACGTACTGCGGCGCCCACCCGATCCATGCGGCGTTGGTCGTGACGAACATGTCGTTGACCAGCAACAGGTTCCGCCCGGCGACGATCGCCTCGAAGTGCTCGTCGCCGATCTCGGGCAGCGGGCGCACGGCGGCGTATCCGTCGAGCAGCGCCTGCTCGCAGTCGGCGCGCGGCCGCACGTAGAACGCCGACACGGGGACGTCGAGCGCCGGGCTGGCCCACGCGCTGTCGTCGAAGTCGAAGATCGACAGCCGTCCACGGCACCACTTCAGGTTCCACCCGTGCAGGTCGGCGTGCACCGGCTGGAGAGGTGCCGCCCGCTCGATCGCGGCGAACGCCGCGTCGTTGCGCCGGATCACCTCGCCGAACACCTCGCGCGCCGCGTCGTCGAGCAGCGGGTGGTCGTTGTCGAAGTGCCGCGCGTCGCCGGCCAGCGCGTCGCGGTACCGGGGAAGCTCGGCGTCGGCCGGCAGGCGCCAACCGGCACCGTGGGCGTGCAGCGTGGCGGTCGCCCGGCCGACGGCCGCCCACCGATCAGGCGGGGCGTCGCGGCCCAGGTCGCCCCCGGGGAGCCACGACATCAACACGACCGGGAGCGGGCGATCGAAGCCGGGGGCGGTGGCCTGGTGCACCAGCCCGCCGTCCACGGTCTGCTGCGGGACCGGGACGTGGAGGTCCGTGTCGTTGGCGAGCGCAGCGAGCCAGGCCGACTCAGCACGCAGGTTCTGCGCCGTCCTGCGCGAGTTGAGGTTGATCCGCAAGGCGAACCGTTGCCCGTCGGCGGTGTCGACCCGGAAGGTGGTGTTGAACCCGTGGTTCAACAGACGCAGTCGTGTCGCGGTGATCGGGTAGGCGCGCAGCGCGTCGGTGGCAACCCGCCGCATTCGCACCACCTGGGCGCGCTCGGACAGCCATTCGAAGCTCGTCGCCGTCATCCGATCACGCGCTCGACGAACTCGATCATCACCCCGTTCGGGTCGAGGAACGCGGCGACCCACAGCCCGCCCAGCTTGGTCCCCGGCAGGGCGGTGTATGTCGGCTGGCTGACGACGCGGAAGCCGAGCGCGTCGACGCCGTCGACGGCGGCACGCACGTCTGGAACCGCGGTGGCCAGCCGGAACGCGCCTCGGTGGTATGGCGCGCTGGGCGCCGCGCCGCCATCGACCGCGACGAGATGGACCTCGAACGGCGGCCCCCCGTCGAGCCGGAGCACCGACGGCCGGTCCGGCGCCGGCACGAAGCCCAGCGCGGTGTAGCAGCGCGTCGTCGCCTCGGCGTCGACGCACCCGAGGCGGACGAAGGCGAACTCCGTCGCCGTCACCGGCGCCGGACAGAACAGCCGGGTGACGCCGTCAGGGTCACTGTCGGAGTGGGCGCCGGCGTCGTCGCCCAACGCACCCTGCGGGACCCGGAAGCCGAGCGCCTGCAGGCCGACCTGGCCGGCACCCACGGCAGCGCCGACCACCACGGGACGCAACCACTGGACCAGCTCCACGGCCGGCGCTCCCCTGCCACCGCGATGGTCGTACAGGAACACCGTGTCGCTGTCGGTCAGCTCGTTCAGGCCGAGCACGGAGGAGTCGGCGCCGATGCTCGTGGACCGCATCCGCACGGTCAGTCCGAGCGCCTCGTACGCCGCGGTGGACGTGGCCAGGTCGGCGACGTTGAGGTTGCAGTGCAGCACACCGGACACCCGGCACCCGGTGGTCGGCAGGTCCTCGGCGGGCCGGGTCATCGGGCCACGGTAGAACCGCCGAGCAGCTGCTGGCGCATCGACACCACCTTCGGTGCCGGCTCGGCCGTGCCCCAGATGTCGGCGCGCAACGCTCGCTCGTAGCTCTCCCACTCGCTGCGCACGCCGGACAGATCGCCGCGTTGGGCGTGGGCCTGCATGCGCAACACGATCAGCTCCTCGTGGCCGGGGAGCGCGCTGAGGCCGCGCTGCGTCGCCCAGAACAAGCCGTCGATGTTGCCCACCGCCAGCTCGCGCCGGGCGAGATCCTCGGCGGCGCCGGTGATCAGCAGGATCAGCGCCGACGTCAGGCCCTCTGCGTCGGGCCACTGGTAGTTGCTGCC
>CAZMHG010000001.1:17576-28868 GCA_964565975.1 uncultured Ilumatobacteraceae bacterium
GGCGAACGGCACGCCCGAGACGAGCCCGAGCCCGGCACGCAACCAGTCGAGTGCTGCTGCCGCGTCCACCTGTTTGGCGGCCTCGACGGCCGCGGCGAGCATCTCCGCGTCGGTGACCACGTCCGGGTGCAACGGCAGGTGATCGGCAAGCGTGCGGCCGATCCACTCGTCACCGTCGGGTGGCAGGACGGCCTTGGCCATCGCCCGCCGGGCATCGCTGACCACGTTGGCGAACGTGGCGTCGCGCACGTCCAGGTCCCACAGCGCGGTGCGCGCCAGTGCCCGGGAGCTGCGCTGGCGATGCTGGGACAGCCACACGACCAGCTCCAACGCCTTGCCGCGCTCGAAGGCCACGTCGGCACCGACGCGATCGACGACGCTGACCCGCCCGAGCACCGTGACCATCAGCTTCCAGTCGCGCTCCTTCGGCGAGTCCGTCGCCCAGTGCACGTCGTCGGCGACGAAGGGGACGTCCGGCTCGCCCACGGCGTCGACGCCTACCTCGTCGCCGGTCTCGTACGTGGTGGGCAACGCCTCGGCAGCGGCGAGATCGATCGGCATCCGTGGCTCGA
Source organism: uncultured Ilumatobacteraceae bacterium (assembly GCA_964565975.1). GTDB lineage: Bacteria > Actinomycetota > Acidimicrobiia > Acidimicrobiales > Ilumatobacteraceae > JAKOUY01. The sequence continues at coordinate 18,149 of CAZMHG010000001.1, forward strand.
CGACCAGCACGCCACGGTCCTCGCCCGGCTCGACCAGCAGCGGATCGGCCTCGTCGATGAGCGCGGCTACCAGCGTGATGTCGTGCTCGGTCAACCGGGTCGCGTCGAACTCGATCCCCCACGGTTCCAACCGGTACAGCCGGTCGTGGTCGTGGCGGACGATCACGGTTGCGCCCTCGAGCACCTCGTCGATCACCATGCCGATGCCCCGTCCGGCGGGCGTCAGCAACTCGGCCATGTCGTTGTGCAACGCCGGGAGCACCCGGCGGCCGAGGCTGGCGACGATGAACGGCTCGGTGCTCTCGGGCGCCACTCGCCGGGCGCGCAGCCGGAGCGTGGTGGCGTTGGAGGTCAGCGGCGCGATCTTCGCCGCGTGATCGCGCAGACGGCGGAGCGCGGCGTCGAACGCGTCGCCGGATTCGACGCGCCCGCTGCCCATCGCCGTCAGCTCGTCCATCCCGAGCGCCAGGAGCTGCACCGGTTCGGCGAGCGGTGACAACGCCAGCGAGCCGGCGATCGCGCGCACCAGCCCAGGAGCGTGCTCGACGCACAGCAGCCCGACGGTCTCGACGTCGACGAACAGCTCGCCCTCGGTGGCGTGACCGAGATGCACCATCGTCGGGCACGGCTGCGCCGAGCGGCGGGCGTCGGCAGAGATCGTCGTCACGTCGACGTCCGCCGGCAGGACCCACACGCCGCCGCTGTCCTCGACCCGCCACCAGCGGGCGCTCGGGGCCGCGGCGACGTCGAGCTTGAGGCGCACCGTCCCGTCGGGGTCGACGAACGCTACGGGCACCTGCGCCTGCTGATCGGCGAGATCGAGTGCCGCTGCCCGCAGTGCGAGGTCGAGCCGAACCACCAGCTCGGTCGCGTCGTAGCGGCGGACGCGGGTCTCGGTGGTGGCGACCTCGGGATGCGGAGTGCGGAGCCGTTGCCCGGCGCGCGCCCGGCGCAACCGTGCCCTGCGACGGCTCTCGATCAGGCCGATCGCCCCGGCGACCAGCAACCCACCGCCGGCCAGGCCGACCGGTACCGGGTTCGGCGCTCCGGCGCCGGGGTCGGGCGGGGCGAACACCGGCACGGTGTCACGGCCGGCGTCAGGCACGGTGGTGGGGAGCGCGGCCGCACTCGGCGGCACCCGCGCAGGGGTCGGCGGTGTCGGGCGCGCCGCTGTCACGCGCGTCACGGTCGGTGGCGTGGGTGGTCGGGTGGCAGCGGATGCCGCCACCGTAGGCGGTGTCACGGCCGTCGCGGGTGGCGGCACCGGCGACGAACGCTCCGGCGACGCCCCGGGTCGGACCCCGTCCGGCCCGCGCGGCGGCTGCGCGGTGCGCGATGTCCCCACCTGCCCCGATGGCGTCGGTGCAGGCGTCGGCGTGGCCGGTGTCGGTGTGGCCGGTGTCGACGGTGGGGCGGGTGCCGCCGGCGCGTCGGGGAAGCTGACGACATCCCCGGGATGAAGCATCGCCGGATCGGCGTACCCGAGCCGGGGGGCGTTGGCGGCGATCACGTCGTCGACCTGCTCGAAGATCTCCCGCTCCGACACCTGGTGGCCGGACACCGCATCGAGATGCTGCTCGGTGATCCGCCAATAGCTGTCGCCCTGGACGACCACATGCGTCTCCGGCGCCGTCGACGACGGGGCAGGCGCGGGCAGGGTCGCCGGCGGCGACGGCACGGCCGGCGTCGCTGGCGATGCGGTCGGCAACGTGCCCGGCGGCGACGGCACGGCCGGCGTCGCTGATGAGGCGGGTGTGGTCGGCGTCGCCGATGTGGCGGGTGTCGCCGGTGGAGTCGTTACCGCCGCTGAGGACGTCGAGGCCGGCGGCAGCGTCAGGTTCCACCCCGGCTCGATCAACGCCGCGGTGACGAAGCGATGCCCGTCGGGCATGGTCCGGCCGAGGTTGGTGCGAACCAGCTCGGCGGCGTAGTCCGACACGGCACGCGTCCCGGCGTGCTCCTCGGCGATCGACCAGATCGAGTCGCCGGGTCGCACGACGTACACGCTGGCAATGGGCGCCGCGACTGGGACTGCCGGTTCGCTGGCCGGCCCGCGAACCACCGGGCCGACCCGTGGCTGAACGGGGGTCGCCACCGGCACGGCCCGAGGCAGCGCACCAACCGGCGATGCCTGGCCGATCATCGGCAGCGCGGCCAACAAGCCGGCGGCCAGCCATCGACCGAGCCGGCCCAGGCCAAGCCACGAGCGGCGCTGCCCGGACGGCACCCCGAAGCGGCGCAGGTGGACGATCTCGCCGACCACGACCGCGGCAAGCATGGCCAGGCACAGCCAGGCGACGACCGATCCGACCCGGACGACGAGGTCCACGAGATGGTCGCTGTCGGCGACACCGTCGCCGATCGAGCGGAACCACGCGCCCATGCCGTCAGCCGTCCAGTGCCACGGCGCACGAGTGCCCGTCAGCGGCGACCAGGACCCGAGACGCTGTTGGCACGCCCAGGCGAGCAGCGTCGGCACGCCACCGAACAGTGCCAGCGCGGTGAGCACCGCTGGCCCACGCCGGCCGCGGCTACCCGCCACCACGGTCGAATCCGATCGTCGCCGTCGCCGACCCGCTGCCGGTCACGCGCTTGCCACCCGTCGTCACGGCGACGGTCACGGTGACCCGCGGCCCGCTGATGCGCACGGCCGTCAGCGCTCCCCGATCGCCGGCGCCCGCCAACAGGCGCGCCGTTGCCGAGCGCGCCGCGGACACAGCCCTAGCGCGGTCGATGACGACGACGCCTCGCCGCGCCGCCGACTCGTCGACCTGCTGCGCACCGGCCCGCGCCGCCTGGAACGCGACCGCAGCAGCCTGCGTGCGGTCGTGCAGCGTCTGGTCGACCGTCGCCGACAGCCAGATGAACGCGCCGGCCATGAACACGAACGACAGTGTCAGTGCCAGCACTGTTGCCGAGCCGCGATCGCCGCGACGTGCGCCACCAGGCTCGTCGACGCCACCCTGCTGATCGTCGGTCGATCGAATCATGGCGACGCCCGATACCGGTCGATGGTCGCCACGCTCGTCGCCCGCATCACCACGCGGTTCGGTCCGAGCAACCCCATGTCACGACGTGTCGGGGTGCACGTCACCGTGACGCTGACCCGCCCGCCGGGCTGCCAGCCGCCGGCGTCGATCGAGACACGGGCACCGCCGTCGCACTGCGTGTCGCGCAGCATCTTGGCGGCGACCGACCGCGCGGCGCTGACACCTGCCGAAGGGTTGCGTTGGCGGGCCGCGGCTTGCGCCGCAGCGTCGCTTGCGGCGCGGACCTGTGCACCAGCGTCGACACGCCGACCGAGCCACAGCACCATCACGGCCAACCCGATCATCGCCGGGAAGAAGAGCACCAGGCCGAGCACCTCGCCCGAACCGCGGTCCCGCTGCGACCCAGGGCGCGCCGTCATAGCGTGACCCAACCCTCGGCAGGGACGGCCACCGTGACACGCACCGCGGTCGAGGTTCCGGTGAACACACCGAGCGCCCGACCCGTCACGGTGACGACGACGTCCGGACCGGACCGACCGACGGACACCTTGGCCTGCTCCAGCTGGCCTGCGAGCGCCGAGCGGCCCGCGGCCGCGGCCTGCCCGGGGGGCACCCGGTCGCGGGCGACCATCATCGCCGTCTGGCGGGCGACAGCGCGGATCTGCGCCCTGGCGTGGTTCCACATCGCCGCCTGGAACCCGAGGAACAACAGCACCACCATCACCGGCGTGAGCAACACGACGGCCAGGGAGACCGAGCCGCGGTCACGGTCGGGTACCGGCTGCGCAGAACCGGACCGATCGTCGCTCAGGGCGCTTTCGGAGAGTTGACCTTCGTGTTCGCCGCCTTCTTGACCTTGCTCCACACGATCGTCGCGATCACCGCAACCGCGACGCCCGCTGCCGCGAACCACAGCACCTGCTCGAGCGACACCGCGCCACGGTCGCGCCGCGCGTGGCGTTCCTCGGGTTCCAACCGGTCGAGCCCGGTGAGCCACAGCAGGCGCGCGTACACCACGTGCGTCACGGCGTGGAAGGCCAGTACGGGGTCCATGATTCCCTCCCGAGGGTGTGATGGATCGAGCGGCGTGCATCACAGCTGCAGCGCCGGGTACATGACGGCCGTCATGATCAAGAGCGACATGCCGACCAGTGGGACGGTGATTTTCGTCGTACGGACGCGAGCCTCTGCCTCCTGCTCGGCGGCCAACGCGGCGCGCAGCGTCGCGCACTTCGCCGTCAGGCTGCGGGCGACAGGCGCCCCGGCGGCCGAGCCCAACGCGGCCGAGGCGGCGATCTGCTGCAGTTCGGTCAGTTCGAGGTCGTCACCCAGCGCCGCGAGTGCCGAGACCAACGACTTGTTCGCCGTCTCCGCGGCGAGGATCCGTTGGCGCAGCTCGCCGAACAGCCGGCCGTCACCGGCCAGCGCCGCCTGACGCAGCGCGCCCTCGTTGCCGACGTTGCCAGCCAACAACATCGTCACCACGTCGAGGTACGCGGAGAGCTGGTAGCGCAGGTCACGGCGGACCGCCACCGCCCTCGTGCGCGCCGCGGCGTGCACGGCGAGTGGAACGACCACCGCGCCGAACAGCGCGCCGGCCATCGGCATCAGCGCACTGCGATCGACGACGCCGACGATCTGGCCGACGACGACCGCGAGCACCGGCACGAACAGGCCGATCACCGCCCCACCGACGAGCATCGCCGCGTGCACCTCGGGTGGCCGGCGGACCAGACGAAGGTCCGCCAACGTCGACGGCGCGAACCGCACGTGACCGAGCGGCGATCGCCACCACTGCCGCCGGACGCCGGACGACGCTGCCGTGCCCGAGCGGGCCAGATGCTGCAACATCCGGCCAAGCGGTGGCGTCGGCTGGACGAAGGCGGACACGACGATCCACACGCCGGCGCACCCCAGCAGCGCGGCAGCGATCAACCGGACCGTGACGCTCATGGTTGGTCCTCGGGGCGGCCGAGCGTCAGGAACCGGCTCGGCCGCGGGAAGCGGGAGAGCGCGGCGACGCGTCCCAGCAATGCGGCGTAGCCGACGAGGATCATCGCTAACACGATCTGCCCGGAGCCCGTGTCGTACGCGTTCAAGTAGCTGGCCCGGGCGAAGACGAACACGCCGGCGAGCAGCAGACACATGATCGCCGAGACGGCGAGCACCTGATGGCGCATCGGCGCACGTTCCGCCTCGACGATCCGGCGCCGATCGGCCTGCTGGCGGGCCTGGTCGGCCAACGCGGTGAGGACCTGCTCGGTCTGCGCACCGCGGGTGACGGCGATCAGCAGGCCAGTTGCCACGAGATCACCCAGCGGATCGTCGAGCTCGTCGGCGAAGGCACGGAACGCCCACTCCGGCGGCCGGCCGGCGCCGAGGCGGGCGAATAGCCGGCGCACGGTGCCGCGCAGCACCGGTGATGCGGTGTCGACGGTTGCGCCGATCGCTCCGATCGGCTGGCCGGCGGCCTGCAACACGTCACGCACCGACTCGACCCACGAGGCGAGCGCCTCGACGTGCTCGGGGGTGTCCCGGTGCGCACCGGCACGGCGCCAGCGATCGACGGCGACGCCGGCGACCACCCCGGCAACGCATGCCGCGATCGGCCAGCTGGATAGGGCGATCATCGCTGCCGTCGTGACCAACCCGGCGACGAGCGGCACCGCGTCCACGCTGCGGGTACGTCGGGTGCTCGACGGTGACGTCCATCCCGACCACACCAGCGCCAGCCCGAGGACCAGGACGCCCGCGGCGACCGCGATCAGAAGCTGGTCGCGGTTCACCGGAAGCCGACCAGCGCGTCGTTCGGTTGGTAGAGGTGCTCGGGAACCCCGGCCAGACGCAGCCGGCGGAGGTGTCGCTGCTCAAGCGGGGCGCGCTGGACCATCTCGCCGGCGTCGTCGAGCCCCCACACCTCGGTCGAGCGCACGCCGCCGTCCGGTCCGCGACCACCGAACTCGACGATCGAGGTCACCCGGCGCTGCGGGCTGGCGCTGCGACCGGCGCGCCCGTCGTTGCGCACCAGATCGATGTGGACGACGAAATCGATCGTGTCGGCGATCAGCGACCAGACCGCGTACTCCGGCAGCTTCGTGTTCGACTTGGCGACGTAGAACGCCAGGCGGGACAGCACGACGTCCACCGTGTGGGCGTGGATCGTGGCCAGCGAACCGCGCTTGCACATGCTGGCCACGTCGAGCATCTCCAGCGCCTCGTCCTCCACCAGTTCGCCGACCACCACGCGGTCCGGGTTCAGCCGGCGGGTCAGCTCGACGAGCGAGCGCGCCGTGACCTCGCCTTGGCCCTCGGTGTTCGCCTGGCGGGTGAACAGCGCCGGCGCGTCGGGGTGCCGATCGTCGTCCTCCAGGCGCAGTTCGAGCAGACCCTTCTCGATCGTGACAATCCGCTCGCCCGGAGGCACGGCACCGAGCAGTTCCTTCAGCAGCGTCGTCTTGCCGGCGCCGGGTCCACCGGAGATCAGCATGGTCATCCCGGCGCGCACCAAACCCTCCAGCTGCGGCACCAGCCAGCCGGGGAACATGCCGCGCGCTGCCAGACCGTCCAGCCCGACGCGGTCAACCGTGAAGCGCCGGATCGCGACGCGCGGATGGGTGGAGACCCCCGCGCGCCCTGCGCCACCCAGGACCATCACGACACGCGATCCGTCGGGAGCCTGAAGCGTCACCATCGGACTCTGCTCGTCGAGTCGCGCCTCGGACACGCCCATCGACAACGTCAACCGATTCTGGTAGGCGAGCAGGGCCTCGTCGTCCGGCCACAACCGACCGACGGCGACCTTGCGCCCGTCGCTGTAGGCGACGAACGTCGACTCGGCCGAGTTGACGTCGATCTCCTCCACGGCCGGGTCGTTCATGTACGGCTCGAGCGGCCCGGCACCGAGCGTCTCGGCGTAGGCCAGGGCGCGCAGCCGCCGGTCGGTGGACTCGTCGAGCGGCGGCTCGCCACGCTGCAGGCGGGCATGGTTGAGGAGCCGGATCTCCTCGGCCATCCACCGGCCCATCAGCAGGTCGAGCCGCTCGCGGTCGCGCAGACCCTCTCGCCGTGCGCCGAGGGTGCCGCCCGATGCCTGCTGCAAGTGCTCGACCAGGCGTGCGGCGAGCCGGTCGGTCAACACGCGGGCCAGGTCGGCGTCAGCCACGGCGCCCTCGCAGGCGCAGCCGCTTGCCCGCACCCAACTCGGTCCCCTGGGAGGACGCGGCGGACCTGGAGGTGCCCGACTTGGACGCGGTCGACTTGGACGCGGCCGACTTGGACGCGGCCGACTTGGACGTGGCGGACGCGGTTGCGGCTAGCACGGACGCCGGTCGTGTCGGGTGGCCGAGCACGGCATGGCGACGGCCGTTCTCGGCCAGAGCAGCGCCCTCGGTTGTCGCGGAGGCGGGCGGCGAGGCCAGCGCCACGGCCCGGTCGTGCGTGGTCAGCGCGTTGCGCACCGATGTCGCCAGCGCGTCCATCGACGCCCACCACGCGCTCCGCTCCAGGCGCTTGGCCGACCCGGCGCGTCCTGCGACCACCGCGGCCGCCCACGGATCCTCGGCGACCTCGACGACGCGATCGACGCCGAGGTAGTCGCCGATCTCGGTCACCCCGTACGGCGCGGTGCCGTGCACCGCGATCACCGCGTCCAGCGAGCGGCTCATCAGCGCATGGCAGCGCTCGGCCAGTCGCTCCAATCCGACGGCCGCCGCAGCGGACGAGCCACTGTGCTGGACGAAGCTGACCACGACGACCTGAGCGCGGGCGACGGCGGCAGGCAGCACGTGTCCCACCCGGCCGACGTCGGCGACGTAGACCGCGCCGGCCTCACCGGCAAGGGCCGACATGATCGGCGCTGCCGCGCTGACGGCTGCCGCGCACTCGACGGTGCGGGTCGGTGCGACCAGCACGTCGACGCCGGCGGCCGCACGCTGCAGGTGCTGGTGCAGCACCGCCAGATCTGCCGCCCGACCACCGGCGACGAGGTCGGACAGGCCGGGCGTGCGCAGCAGGTTGAGCCATGCCGACAGGCACCCGCCCGCGGGGTCGGCTTCGACCAGGATCCCGAGCCCGACCGCGCCAAGCCCTACAGCCGTCGTCGTGCAGCGCTGCCCGGTGACCGCGACCAAGGTCACGGAACGCTCCCCTGCGTCGGTGTGGCCGCGGCATCGGTGCCGGGGTCGAGCAGGACGACGCGCACGGAACTCGCGCCGGCAACGGTCGCCGCGGCCGTGGCCTCGACCTCGATCGACACCGACAGCTCGCCGGACACTGGATCGGGTTCGCCAGGCAGCCCGATGACGCGCCCCTCCACCGGTGCCGGCGCCGCCGCTGCGGCCTCACCCGTGGCGTCGACCGGGAAGACCAACTGCACATGGCTCCGTTCACGTAGCCCGACCGGCAACGCGCCGGCTGGGACGACGATGGCCACCACGCTCGCTCCGGGGGCGACCAGCGGCGCACCCTGCAACACCGGGCGGGCCAGCAGCACGCCGGCGACCATGCGCACCTTCAGGTACTGGCCGACGACGGTGTCCACCTCGCCCGCGGGAACGACTTCCAGCGACGGGTCAGCGGACAGCTCGACCGACCGGACGTCGTCGCTCACCAGCTGCGCGCCGGCAGGCACGTCACGGACGAACTGCAGCACCGGCACCCGCTTGTCCGCGGTGGAGAAGACCAGCAGGATCGTCCCGATGGCCAGGAGCGACAGCAACGTCCCGAGCAGGATGCGGGCACGGGACCGGCTCGCCGGGCGGAATGCCGGGCGAACGCGCGCTGCCACGGACCCCTGCCCAGCCCGCCCGCTGCCGTCCTCGCCCATGCAAGTCCCCTGACCGAACCGTGGCGGGCTGCCCGGCCGGAGCGCACTCCGAACCGGCCCCGTCAGGTTCGACGCCGTCCCGAGCGCGCAGCGTAGCCGCGCCGTGCAACGGCGCTGACCGACGCCCGTGCGTGACCGCCCGCAGCGCCACGCCAGCGCGACCGCGGACGGTTCCTCCACCATGCCGGCCTGAGGACGGTGTGCACCGCCGGGCGGCAACGCGCCGCACCCGATCCCGAATCGTCCGTGACAAATCCCACGCCACGTCGGACGCCAAGTCGCCCGCCCGATCGAGCGCGCGACGAACACCCGGTTGCCATCTGCCGGAACATGACCGAATCGTCCGTGACGAAACCCAGGCCAACCCGCCGCAAACCGTCACAGACGCTTAGGACCCGCGCGGGTAGGTAGGTGCATCCACCAGTCGTTGGGCTGTCTCGCGTTTGATGGCGAGTGCACTCAGCAAACCAACGACCGATGGAGGCACTCTCATCATGACACGCGCTATGGACCCGGAGGTGGCCGACGCGATCTGGGCCGCGATCGAACCGCTTCTTCCTGTGCCTGAGGACGATCACCCGCTCGGCTGCCACAACCCGCGCGTCCCCGATCGGGTGTGCTTCCGTGGTCTGCTGATCCGGTTGGTGACCGGCGCATCGTGGGTCGACATCGAAGCGATCATGGACTTCGAGGTGTCCGACACCACGCTGCGGACCCGCCGCGACGAGTGGATCAAGGCTGGTGTGTTCGACAAGCTCGAGACCGAAGCACGCGCCGGCTACGACCGGATCCTCGAGCTGAGGATGGATGTCGTCGCGATCGACGGCTCGTTGCACAAGGCCCCCTACGGGGGTGAAGGAACCGGCAAGAGCCCTGTTGACCGGGCCAAACTCGGCTGGAAGTGGTCCGTCGCCTCGGAGCGGGCCGGGATCCCGATCGGCTGGGCGATCGATGGCGCGAACCGCAACGACGTCAAGATGCTCGACCCCACCCTCGACGCCATCGAAGCCAACGGACTCCTGGCCGACATCGGCCTGCTCACCCTCGACCGCAGCTACGACTACCCCAAGATCCGTGCCCAACTCCACGCCCGCGGCCTGACCGAGTTGGAGATCCAGCGCCGTGGCACCAAACCAGCGCCGGGCACCCCCCACCGACTCACACTCGGGCTGCGCTGGATCGTCGAAGCGACCAACACATGGTGGTCGAACTACGGGCAGCTACGTCGCAGCACCGACCGCAAGACCCGCCACCGCCACGCCGCCCTCCAACTCGCCACCGTGGTGCTCATCGTCGGCCGACTCATCGACTACCGCAACCGATGGAGCCCCAACTGAACACCTGCCCGCTCAAGTCCTTAGGCCACGACCAACTCGGCGCAGCGCCGAATCGCCCGCGACCAGACACCCGGACCACCACCCATCGGAACATGACCGAATCGTCCGTGACGAAACCCAGGCCAACCCGCCGCAAACCGTCACAGACGCTTAGGCCACGACCAACTCGGCGCAGCGCCGAATCGTCACGGACGATTCGGGAGGCGATGGCGGGAGACGGATTCGCGAGGTGATGGCGGGGGGCGGTGGCAGGACGCGACGGACTCAGCGGCGCGGCCGAATCCACGCGGCAGGGCTGAATCGTCACGGACGATTCAGCAAGGGCACGCACGACCGATCCGCCGGATGAACCGGCTCGGCTGATCCCGCACGCGAGGGTGGCCGGCCAGCGAAAGGCGCCGGGCAAGCAGGTCAGCCCGTGGCGTCGGGTGCTGCGATGGCGTGGGCCGCGACGGTCGGGCGGAAGCAGTGTTCGCGGTAGAACCGGAGCTCGGCGACGCTCTCGCGGATGTCGTCGAGGGCGCGATGGCTGCCGGTCTTGCGCGGCCGCTGGGACACGACCGTCGGGT
>CAZMHG010000002.1:0-26644 GCA_964565975.1 uncultured Ilumatobacteraceae bacterium
TGCTGTCGCCCGGTGACGTCAACCTGACCTTCGGCACCTACCTGCAGTCGACCGTGGCGCTCACCATCGAGGACGACCACATCGTCGCCATCGAGGGCCGCGGCGCCAACGACGTCGACGCCGCCCTGTTTCGCAGCTATCTCGACTCGTTCGGCGAGCGCAGCGCCTACGCCACCAGCCACGTCGGCTGGGGGATGAACCCGGCGGCGCGCTGGGACGTGCTCGCGCTGTACGACAAGGGCGACCTGTGGGGCACCGAGGTGCGCGCTTTCGCCGGCAACTTCCTGTACTCGACCGGCGCCAACGAGAACGCCGGCCGGTTTACCGCTGGGCACTTCGACCTGCCCATGCGCCATTGCACCGTCACGCTCGACGGCGACCCGGTGGTCGTCGACGGGCAACTGATCGCCGAGTTGGCCGGGCCGTAGTGCCAAGCTGAGTCGACCGAACCGGCCCGGCGGATCCCGGGAAATCAGCTCTTTGGGGGATTGAGATGGAAGGTGCGGACACCGACGCGGTTCGCCTCGGTAACAAACAGTTGGGGACGATCGACTGCGTCGCCCAGTCGCTGGCCGTCGGTCCGGTGTTCAGCGCGGTGCTGCTCGGCGGGATCCTGTTCAGCCTGTCTGGCGGCGTCAGCCCGTTCGTGATCGTGATCACGTTCGTCGGCATGCTCGGCATCGGCTGGACGGTCAGCGAGTTCGCCAAGCGGTACTCGGGCTCGGGCACGGTGTACGAGTTCATCGCACACTCGTTGGGCAGGCGCGCCGCCGTGTTGGCCGCCGGGGCGTACTACTTCGCCGTGCTCGCCTTGTCCGGCGTCGGCATCCCCATCGTCGGTGGCTTGCTGCTGCGCGACTTCGCCCGCTCGCACTGGTCGATCAACTGGCCGTGGATCGTGTGGGCGCTGATCCTGATCGCGGTGATCTTCACGATCAACACGATCGGCGTGCAGGTGTCGGTCAAGACCCAGCTCGTCGTGATCATGCTGTCGCTGATCCCGTTGGTGATCCTGTTCTTCGCCGTGGTCTTCGACGGCTCGGTGAGCAACAGCCTGCACAGCCTCAACCCCGGCAACGTCTCCGCCGGCGGCTCGGTGTTCAAGGGCTTGCTGTTCGCGATCCTGATGTACGTCGGCTTCGAGCTCGCCGCGGCGCTGGGCGAGGAGACCGCCAATCCCCGCCGTTCGATCCCGCGGGCGGTGCTGGCGACGCTCGGCATCGTCACCGTCGTGTACTTCGCCACGCAGTACCTCCTCGCGGTCGGCGCGACCGAGAGCGCCACGGACTTCATCCCGATGGCGCAGCTGTACGTCGGCCGCTGGCTGTCGATCTGGATCGAGATCGCCCTGATCCTCGACGTCATCGCCGTCGGGATCGGCTTCTGCCTGGCCGGCGCGCGTGGTGTGTTCACCCTCGGCCGTGACGGGCTGTTGCCGAAGTGGTTCGGCGGCGTCTCGCGCAACGAGCAGCCGCAGTCGGGGAACATCACCGTTTCCGCCGTCGGCATCGTGTGCGTCTTCATCGTGCTTGCCAAGTACGGCAGCGACGCCGTCGTCGGCGAGGACGGCGCGCCGGTCACGGCCCTCGCCGAGGGCGCGATGCAGGCGTTCCTGATCTGCTCGACGATCGGCGGGTTCATCATCTCGGCGATCTACGCGCTGCTGTGCCTCGGCGCGCTGCGCAGCCAGGCCCGCCGCCCGGTCGACATTGCAGCGGCGCTGGTCGGGCTGGCGATCGCCGTGCTCGGTGTCGCCGCCCAGTTCATCGACGGGACGGCTCCCGTCGGCGACGCCAAGTGGGGCCTGTGGATCGGTCTGGTCGTGCTCGGTGTCTGCGCCGTGTGGGCCGCTGCCGCACCGCGCCGCTCCGTCGACAACGTCGCCCGTCACACCGTCCACCACGGCCACGAGGTGCGCCACCCCGTCTGAGTCACCGCTGTACCGGCCGGCGTCGATCAGCCGGTGGCGAGCCGGCCGATGGTGGAGCGCAGGGTGCGCATCCGCTCCAGTTCGGCGTTCACCGGTGTGACGACCAGGTCGTCGGCCACGCGCTGGGCAGCGTCGGTGATCCTGCGGCGGGCTGCCTCGCCGCGGACCCGGGCCGACACACGGGCAGCCTGGCGGGCGACCAACGCCACGATCCAACCGGCGATCGCGCCGCCAAGCGCCAGGATCGTCGGCAGGTGAACGCCGCGCACCTTGACCTCGGGAAGGTCGGGGAGCTTGAAGTAGTGGAACACGGCGATCGCCAACAGCGACAGCAATCCGGCCACCATCGCCGCGGTCACCGCCCATTGGACGAGTCCGGCGATCCGCCACCAGCGCGGCTGGGACGACGGCAACGGCGTGGATCCGACCGCCCGGTCGAGCGCGTCCTCGACGTCGTCGCGGCGGGCGCGGGCGACCGCGGACAGGCGCGCCTGCCACGCGGCGGGCAGCCCGTGGCCGGCCGGCTCGACCACGCCGCGGATCGCCGCGTCCACCTCGGCTGCGGCCATCGCCGTCGGCCGGCCGAGCGAGGTGCGCGGCACGCTGCCGGCCACCGCGCCGTCGACCGACGGCTGGCGTCGCGTCAGGCCCAGGCGGCGCAACGGATCGGGCTTCAGCCGGCCGGCCCAGCGGGTGACCGGCCAGCCGGCCACCTGGCGCGAGCGGTAGCGATGGTGGGCGGCGACGGCCTCGCCGACGCGAGCCGCGCCGGCCGCGGAGGCAAACGCCCGTCCGAGCGCGGCGCGGGCGTCCTCGGGGACCTTCGCCGGGTCGGCGCCGGTGATCGCGCCGGTCAGCTGATCGGCGGTCCAGTCGATGTCGGCGTCGATGCGCGCCACGAGCGCGCGGCGCTCGGCGACGCGCGCTGCCAATTCCCGACGCAGCGCGTCCTGACCCTCGCCGGTGACCGCAGAAGCGGGCAGCACCCGCACCCCGTCCATCCCGTCGGCGGACAGCAGGCGCTGCAGATCGGCCACGGTGGCGGCGCGATGCTCCGCCGGGACGCGGTCGATCTGGTTGAGCACCACGACGGTCACCGCGGCGTGGTGCGCCAGGCCGCGCAGGTACCCCTGGTGCAGCGCGGCGTCGGCGTACTTCTGTGGGTCGACGACCCAGCAGAACACGTCGACGACCTTGGCCAAGCGGTCGACCTCGGCCCGGTTCGCCGCGGCAACGGAGTCGTGGTCGGGCAGGTCCAGCAGCACCAGACCGGCCAGATCGGGGTCGACGAGCACCTGGCGTTGCGGCACCTGCAGCCAATCCAGCAGATCCGTCGCCGGATCTGCCGAGCCGGTGGCGGTGAAGACCACTGCCTGCGCGGCCGACGTGGTGGGGCGACGAACGCCGACCTGGGCAACCTCGTGGCCGGCGACGGCGTTGAACGTGGAGGACTTGCCGCTGCCCGTGGACCCGGCGAGCGCGACGACGGTGAACTCGGACCCGTGTCCCAGCCGCTCGGTCGAGCGGGTGCGCAGCTCGGCGAGGCGGGCGAGCAGCTCTGCGGGCAGCAGGTCCGCGCCGAGCTCGCCGATCTGCCCGAGCGCGGCAAGGCGGCCCTGTAGCCGGCCGGCGACATCGCTGCGCCGTCGATCACCCCACGCCATGGTCATGCCTCCCGGGCCGCCGGCGACCCGCCGACCGGAAGGCCACGACGTGTGCCGTCGCTCAGCTCGGCGGCCAGCCGGCGCAGCCTGGACCCCGTGTCGGCAGGGACGCGGTTGGCCTCGAGCAGCCGCCGGAAGCGGTCGGCTTCCTCGGTGAGCAACTCCCGGAACCTGCGCTGCAGGTCGTCGCGCGCCGTGGTGGCCATCGTGCGCACGGCCTGGTCGCCGAACATCGCTTCGAGCAGCTTCTGGCTGACCGCCGACGAACCGCCGGCGATCGCCACCTCGGCACCGGTCAGCCCACCGGTCGCGGCGAACACACCGACCATCGTCACCAGGGCCAACCCGTTGACGCCGTAGGACATCGCCCGCGCTGCGTTGCGCTTCCCCGCGCCTTCACGCTTCAACGTCTCGAGCAGTTCGCCCTGCCAGTCGCGGACCATCCGCGACACGCGCTCGGGCAGGTCGGTGGACGGCTTGACGATGTGGCTGGTGTCGGTGCCGACGAGCAACTGCTGGCCGGCGGGCACGCTGCGCCAGTGGGCGACGACGTCGTCGATCGCCTGGGCGACGTCCTCGGTGACCATCGTCTCCAGGCCGCTCGTGACCGCGCCGTGGAACTGGTCGGTGCCGGTTTCCCGGCCGGTGAACACCGACGCCAGCTTGTCGCGCAGGCGGCCGATGCGCGACTGCAGCTGGCGGAGCAACTCGCCCGTGCCGACCAGCTCGTGCCACCGGGCGAGCACCTCGCCGCGCATCACCGAGCCGTCGGCGATCTCCGCCCCCAGCCGCTGGCCGGCACCGCGGAACGCGTCGTCGACGCGGTCCGCCAGCCATTGGCGCATCGCCACCTGGTGGTCGACGTGGTCGGCCACGGTGTCGCTCTGCCGGGCCAGCTCGTCGACCGTCCCGACGAGGGTCGTGCGCACCAGTTGGGCGCGGCGGTCCTTGTCGGCGACCAGGTCGGCCAGCCAGCTGCGCAGCCCGCCGACCGACGCCGCCGGCAACAACCCGTCGGCGGTCAGCGGCTGCTCGTCGATGGCGAACACGGGCGCGCCACCGAGGCCCTCGGCGCCGAGCATCTCGGTCAGGTGCGGGAGGATCTGCCCGGTGGCGCCGGGCGGGACCCGATTGAGCACCAAGCCGATGCCGACGCCGCGTGACCTGGCGCGGCGCAGGAACCCCCACGGCACCGCGTCGGCGTAGCGCGCCGCGGTGGTGACGAAGACCCACAGGTCGGCCGCGTCGAGCAGTTCGGTGGCCAACTCGCGGTTGGCGTCGACCACCGAGTCGATGTCCGGCGCGTCGACCACCGCCAGGTCGTTGGGCAGTGTCGCGGCGACGACCATCTGGATCTGCGTGTGGCCCGTGGGCGCACCGCCGCGCACCCGCGCCAGGCGCGGCAGGACACGCGCTCCGTCGAACCATCGCTGATCCTCGGCGCGGTGGATCAGCACGGGCGAGCGAGTCGTCGGGCGCAGCACGCCAGCGGCGGTGACCACCGTGCCGACGAGCGTGTTGACGAGTGTCGACTTCCCCGCCCCGGTCGAGCCGCCGACCACCGCGAGCACCGGCGCGTCGACGTCGCGCAGCCGCGGCACCACGTAGTCGTCGAGCTGGCGGACCGCTTGGCCGCGCACCAGGCGTGCCGTGTCGGTGCCGGGCGAGTCCAAGTCCAGCGGCGCGGCGGCGAGCGCGTCGCGAAGTTCCTCGGCCAGCGAGGTGAGGGCCTGGGTGTCGGTCATGCTCTCTGTCGCGCCCCCGATCCGCGAGTCGTGCCGCGGCGCGGCGGCACGCCAAGTCTTGCCCGATCCCTGCAGCGCGCCACGCATTTGGCGTCGCCGGAACGCCTACGATGCCGCCATGACCCGCAGGCTCACCGCAGCTCTCGCCGTCGTCGGCGGCCTCGTCGTATCACTGGCATCGGTCCCCCACGCCGACGCGACCGGCGCGACGACACCGGCAACGGTCGCGGCGCCGGCGGCAACGACCGCTTCCGGCGGCTCCACCACGGCGTCGGTCCCCGACGGTTGGGAGGCCGTGGCCACGCCGCCCACATGTCTGTGCAGCGACGGCAGCCCGTTCACCTACTTCATCCACCGCGGCAGCACCGACAAGGTGATGCTGTTCTTCGCCGGCGGTGGCGCGTGCTTCAGCGCCGACACGTGCGGCCCGGACAGCAAGCTCTACAAGCGAACGCTCGGCCCCAACGACCCGCCGCCGCTGACCGGCGACGTGGGCATCTTCGACCTGTCCAACCCGAAGAACCCGGTGAAGGACTACTCGATCGTGTTCGTGCCCTACTGCACCGGCGACGTGCACATCGGCAACAAGACGACGGACTACGGCAACGGTGTCGTGATCCAGCACAAGGGCTACGTCAACGGCACCACCGCCGTCGCCGGGCTGGCCGCGGCCTTCCCCGATGCCGGGCATGTGCTGGTGACCGGCGAGAGCGCCGGCTCGGTGCCCGACCCGCTGTACGCCGGGCTCGTCCACGACGCGCTGCCCACGGCCACGATCACGGTCCTCGGCGACGGCTCCGGCGCCTACCCGGACGTGCCGGCGGTCAACCAGGCACTCGGCACCGTGTGGGGCACCGCCGACGCGATCCCCGCCTGGCCGCAGAACGCCGGGCTGACGCCGGCCACGTGGAGCTTCCCCGGCCTCTACGTCCAGGCGCACAAGCACGATCCGCAGATCGTCTTCGCCCGGCACGACTACGCCTACGACGGGACCCAAGCGGCGTTCGCCGGCCTGGCCGGGATCTCCAGCGACAATCTGCTGACGCTGATCGACAAGAACGAGCAGCAGATCGAGGCGTCCGGCGCGGTGGTCAACAGCTACATCGCGCCGGGTACCGAGCACACCCTGCTGCACCGGCCCGAGTTCTACACCGAGAAGGTCAACGGCGTGCTGTTCGTCGACTGGATGACCTTGTTGCTCAGCGGGACGGCCCCGGGCGACGTCCACTGCACGGTGTGCAAAGCGTGACGGCGCGTCGGTCGCTGCCGGCACCTGGCCGGTCGCCGGTGCTCCGCCGGGCGATGCTGCTCGCGGCATTGCTCGTCGCGCCGCTCGCCGTCGCCGGGCAGGCTGCCGCGGCGGACGACGGTCGTGATTGGCGATTCGTCGAGGACACCAAGGGCGTGCTGCCCGCGGCCGTACGCGGCACCGCCTGTTCGGCCACCGACACGTTCGCCCGGACGCGATGGCGCACCGTGCTGCACTGCAGCGCCTACGTCACCCGCACAGGTCGCGCCGCGCACCACTGGTCGTACATCGTGGTCGACATCAACAGCGCCACCGAGTGCACGACCGACGGCTACCAGTGGGGCGAGGGCGGCAGCGTGTACGCGCCCGACCAGTGCCACGGCTTCGGCAACCCGCTGTCGCGCGAACGGCTGCGCTTCCCCGGCTGAGCGTGATTGGCCGGCGACGCGGACGTCAGGCCGGTGTCAGGCCGGGACCTCGAGACCGGCTTGGCGCAGGAAAACAAGGCTGTCCCAGTAGTCGGTGCGCTCGGCGATCAACCCGTCGGCGAGCCGGAAGTGCATCGTTCCGGGCACGGCGACCCGACGTCCGTTGACCGTCGCGTGCAGGGTGTACGTGGCGACCGCCCGGTCGCGGCCGGCGATCACGTCGTGCACCTCGTAGCTCAGCCCGGGCATCGACGCGAGGAACCCGGGCAGCCGGCGGGCGTACTCGGCCCTTCCCGCGCAGCCGCTGCCCAGCGCCGCGGTGTGACGGTTGGCGAAGTCGTCGGCGACCCATCGCAGCACCTGCGCTGGATCGCCGGTGGCGAACGCCGCGAGGTAGGCGCGGCACACGTCTGCCGGGCTGGCCTGGTCGGCGAACAGGCAGAACGGGTGACCGGCCGGGTCGAGCATCACGCGCACGTCGTCCTGTGGCTGGTGATCGGCGAGGCGGGCGCCCAGCGCCACCGCCCGCGCGACGCCTGCGTCGACGTCGTCGACGGCGATGTCGAGGTGGGCCGTCATCTGCGGCGCGCCCGGCTGCGCGGGCCACACCGGCGCTCGGTAGCCGGCCTCGGTCTGGAACGACAGGCCTGCGCCGCCTGCGGGGTCGCGCAGCATGGTCCAGTCACCGTCGTCGTCGGCGACCGGCCAGCCGGTCAGCTCGGCATAGAACCCGGCCAGCGTGCTGGCATGCGGCGCGCCGAGGACGGCGGCCACGAGCCGGAAGGTGGGCACCGGCTGGCGGCTTCAGGCGGCGGCGCGGTTGGCCTGGGCCTTGGCGATGACGTCGGCGCTGCCGAGCAGACCCTTGTCGTGGAGGTACGTGTAGTACTCCTCCGACAGCGCCGTCGTGGCGTTCTTGGCGGCGATCTCGACGACCTCCGGCCGGCTGGCTGCGTAGGTCGTGACGAAGAAGTAGCGCGGGCCCGTCAGGTAGTCGCCGCAGTGCAGCATCGCCGAGTTCGACACGACGATGTCGCCCGGGTCGGCCTGGACCCAGCACACGTGCCGCTCGATCTCGTCGGCCTCGACGAAGTCGCGCTGCAGGCGGGCCTGGGTGAGGACCTGGCGGTGGCGGTCGAACCATTCGGTCGGGTGGTCCAGCCCGACCCGATGGGCCTGCTCGGTGAAGCGCGCCTCGTCGTGCGAGAACGGGATGAACCCGAGCGAACCGCCGTTGATCCCGCAGTAGTGCAGGATCCGGATGATCCGCTCGTCGGGGTGCTTGACCGAGTACGGCGTCGCGTCCTCCTCGACGAGCATCCGGTAGTCGCGGTGCAGGCCCCTGGCCGAGTAGTGCGCGGCGACGGCCGACCCGAACTCGAAGGTGTTCGTGCCGATCAGCAGGTCGAGGATCTCGGTGATCTTCGGTTCGACCACGTACGGCCAGAAGCGCCGGTCGTTGAGCACCGGTGCACCGCCGGTGCCCCACTTCTTCTGCTTCGAGAACACGTCACGGAAGTCGAGCGGCTTCAACCCGGAGAAGTCAATGCAGTGCTCGTTCAGCTCGCGTGAACGGGTGGGTGAGTAGACCCTGCGGACCTTGACGATGCCGAAGCGGTTGAACAGATCGGCGATCACCTCGGGCGGATCGGTGACGTCGGCCACGCCGTGCGTCTCGATCAACGAGAACGGGTTGACACCGCGAGACAGCTCGTCGTAGAAGATGCCGATCGGCCGCTGGGCGCGAGCGGACGGGTAGACCTTCGCCGGCGGCGTGGTCGCTGCCGTCGCTGGTTTCGGCGCCGGCACGGGGGTGGGGCGCAGTCCCAGGCGGCTGGCCAGCCTGCCGGCGCGTCGACGCGCGCCGCGCACGGCGGGCAGGCGGGCGAACTTGCGGCCTTCGCGGCGCGCCGCGCGCACGAGGGGGAGGCGGGCGATCGTGACGGCCGCGGGATAGCGCTTGAGCCGCCGGGACAAGGAGTTGGAGGGTGCCGTTGCCACGGTGTCCAGGCTACTGCGGGGAGCTTCGCCGAGGGTGGAGGACGGCCGGGGCGCATTGGCTGTATCAGCGCGGTCGAGCCGGGTTCTGTGAGCCATCGACCCGATACCCGGGTCGCTCAGATCGGAGTCATCGTGTCGCTCGCCACCCGCATCGCCGTCGCCAGTGCGGCACTCGTCGCCGGCCCACTGATCAGCGCGACCACCTCCCGCGCCGGCACGCCGCAGATCCCGGTCCCCAAAGCCCCCATCCCGACGATCGTCGTTCCCGTCCCGACCATCGTCGTGCTGCCGACGATCAAGCCGATCCCGACGATCGTGGGCCCGCTGCCCACGTTCACCTTCCCGACCATCGTCCTGCCAACCCTCGGCACGGCGCCCCTGCCGACCTTCGGGACGACACCTCCGACGACACCGCCCACCACGCCGCCGACGACACCCACGACGACACCCACGACCAGCGCCACGACCACACCCACGCCGACCACCAAGCGCCGGGCGACCACGACGACGGTGGCCAACCAGGGCGAGCCATTCTGCGCCTACCGCCGCGAGTTGATCGTGGCGACCAGCGACCTGTCCGGCCAGCGCGATCAGCTCGGGCTGCGCGACCCGTCGTCGGCCGACGTCGCCAACCTCGACGCCGCAGCACTGACCGCGATGCACGCCCAGCACCTGTTCCCGTACGTCGTCACGAACGGCGCCGACCCGCTGGAGGTCGCCCACCGGCTGGCCGGGCAGGGCGTCGTCGCCTCTCCCGTGTCGCTGGTCATGCCGGCGTCGCAGTGGGGCTTCTGGGCGGCCAACCCGGCGGTCGATCTGGCCGACCCGGCGCCCACCGTGGACGGCCAGCTGAGCGCGCCCGCGCACCTTGCGGTGCTCGACACCGGGTTCAACGCCTCGGCCGGCGACCCTGCGTGGATGACCGCACGGGTCAAGGCCGCCAGCGACCTGGACCACGACACGATGTCGCCAGCCGTCAGCGGCCACGGCAAGTTCGTCGCCAGCATCATCGCCCAGGAGCGTCCGAACAGCGACATCACCGTCGCCGGCGTCACCCCGGTCGCCCCGGCGTTGTTCGTCGGTGACGGCCGCAGTCCCCTGCCGACCACGCTGACCGACTCGTCCGACGAGTTGCAGCTGTGGCTGGCGATGAGCCGCCTGCAGGCCACGGGCGTGACGTTCGACGCACTCGACCTTGGCGTGGGCACCTACGCCTGCCCGTTCTCGACGTCCGGCCTGGCGACCGAAGCGGCGCTGATCTCGTGGTACAGCACGACGAACGGCAAGCCCGCCGTCGCCGCCGCCGGCAACCACGTCCCGACCGAGCCGCAGGGAGCGACGATGCTGCCTGCAGGGTTGGCCCGTACCGCGACCGACCGGTTCGTGCCGACCTTCGAGCCGTCGCTGTGCGCCGCCCCGGTCCGCTGCGTGGCCGGTGCGCTGTACGACGTGCAGTCGGTCGGCGCCGGCGGCAACCCGTCGGCGTTCACCAATCCCGGCCGGGTCTCGGCACCAGGCGAGCAACTCGTCGGCGTCCGCGGCGACAACGGTGAGGCCACGGTGTGGAGCGGGACGTCGTTCGCCTCGGCGGTGATCGCCGCTGCAGTGGCCGACGGCATGCGCCTGGGCCAGGGCACGATCGCCGCCCTGCAGCACGCCGAGTCCCGAGCCGGCTGACACATTGCCGGGTCACCCCGGCAGCAGATCCCCCAAACGTCAGGCCCGCCGGTCGACCACCCGGCGGGCCTGGCGCGTCCAGGCCGTGACACGTCCCCGGCGCGCCGCGCGGCGGCGGTCGGCCAGTACCTGGCGCACGACGTTGCGGCCGGGGATGCCGGTGACACCGCCGCCCCCGTGCGTGCCCGAACCAGCCTGGTACAGCCCACGCACCGGCGTGCGCAGGTCGGCGTAGCCGGCTGCCGGACGGGCATGGAACATCTGGCCAAGGGTCAGCTCGCCGTGGAAGATGTTCCCGCCGGTCAGGTGGTAGGTGTGCTCCATGTCGTACGGACCGATCACCTGGCGGTGCAACACCGACGCGCCGAACCCCGGCGCCACGGCGTCCATCCGCGCGATCAGCCGGTCGGCGTAGGCGTCAAGCTCGTCACGATGCGGTGCGGCGTTCCAGGTGTGCGGCACCCACTGGGTGAACATCGACACGATGTGCTGGCCGGTCGGCGCCAGGGTCGGGTCGAACACCGACGGGATGCACACGTCGGCGAACGGCAGCGTCGAACCACGCCCGGCGACGGCCTCCTGGAACGCGGTCTCCAGGTCGTCGAGCGATTCGGCGAGCACGATCGTCCCGCCGTACACCGCCGGGTCGGGGTCGGGGTGGCTGGCGAACCGCGGCAGGCGGTCGACGGCGACGTTGACCTTCACCGTGCCGGAACGCGACTTCCACGAACGGATGTCGTCGACGAATCCCGTGGGGAGGTGTTCGCCGCCGACCAGCTTGAGGAACGACACCTGCGGATGCGCGGTGGTGATCACCGTGTCGGCGCACAGCTCGGTGCCGTCGACGAGCGTCACCCCGGTCGTCTCGCCGGCGCGCACGTCGATCCGGGCGACCGGTGCGTTGGTTCGGATCTCGGCACCCAACGCCTGGGCGGCGCCGGCCAACGCGTTGGACACGCCGCCCATCCCGCCGCCCGGGAACCCCCACGCGCCGGTACGCCCGTCGCCCAGGTCACCGATGTGGTGGTGCAGGGTGACGTACGCCGTGCCGGCCGAGCGTGGCCCGGCCCACGACCCGATCGCACCGGAGACCGACAGCACCCCGCGAACCGCGTCGGACTCGAAGCGCTCCTCGACCAGGTCGGCGATGCTCGACGAGAACAGCCTGGTCAGGTCGACCGCGGCGCGCTCGTCGACGTCCTTGAACCGGCGCAGCATCAGCGCCTGCGCGGCCAGGTCGGCCGGCCGCCGTGACCCGATGTGGGGCGGAATGTCGCCGAGGAGCGGGCCGAGGAGCTTGCCCAACCGGCTCATGTCCGCGTCCCAGCGCTCGTAGGCGGCGGCGTCGGCCACGGAAAACTTGGAGATCTGCGCCCGGCGCGCCGCAGGGTCGTCCGGCAGGGCCAAGTAGCGACCGTCGCGGCGGGGCGCGAAGTACGGGCCCTGCGGGTACACGTGGTAACCGAAACGGGTCAGGTCGAGGGCGTCGACGATCGACGGCGGCAGCAACGACACGACGTACGACAGCGACGTCACGGTGTAGTCCGGGCCGAACGGGTGCTCGCTGACGGCGGCACCACCGACGATCTCGCGGGCCTCGCACACGCAGACGCGCAGGCCTTCCTTGGCCAGCAGGCCGGCGGCCACCAACCCGTTGTGACCGCCGCCGACGATCACCACGTCGTATCGCTGCATGCCCGTACCGCCACCCATCTCGTTCCTCGCTCGTCCGACCCGACCGGTCGCCTCCGGCCACGGTACTGCCGCGCACCGTGCGGCAGCTCGGGCGGGCGCGGACAGCGCCCTGTCCGGGCGATTACGGTGCGGCGGCGAGGAGGGCGGGATGATCGAGGCCCACGGGTTGACCAAACGGTTCGGCGAGAAGCTCGCCGTCGACGACCTGCAGTTCACCGCGCGGCCCGGCGTGGTCACCGGATTCCTCGGCCCGAACGGGGCGGGCAAGTCCACCACGATGCGGATGATCGTCGGCCTCGACCGCCCGACGTCGGGCTCGGTCGCCGTCAACGGCCATCGGTACGACGACACGCCGGCGCCGTTGCACGAGGTCGGCGCGCTGCTCGAAGCGCGGGCGATGCACGCCGGTCGCACGGCGCGCAACCATCTGCGCGTCCTTGCCGCCACGTGCGGGATCCCGGACCGCCGGGCCGACGAGATGCTCGAGCTCGTCGGGCTGGCCGAGGTCGCCGACAAGCGCGCCGGGACGTTCTCGATGGGCATGGGCCAGCGGCTGGGCATCGCCGCCGCGCTCCTCGGTGACCCGCACACGATCGTGCTCGACGAGCCGGGCAACGGGCTCGACCCGGAAGGCATCCTGTGGGTCCGCAACCTGCTGCGCCAGCTCGCCGCCGAGGGGCGGACGGTGTTCGTGTCCTCGCACCTGATGGCCGAGATGGCCCTCACCGCCGATCGGCTGATCGTGATCGGCCGCGGCAGGACGATCGCCGAGGGCACCGTCGACGAGATCACCGGCCGCGCCGCGACCGCTCCCGTGCGGGTCCGCTCGCCGCGCGCCGACCGCCTGGTTCCGTTGCTCGCCGCGCCGGACGTCTCCGTGAGCGCCGTCGCCGAGGACGGCGGATTCGAGGTGACCGGGCTGACCACCGATCAGATCGGCGACATCGCTGCGGAAAACGGTGTGGCGATCCACGAGTTGACCCGACGGGCCGCGTCGTTGGAACAGGTGTTCATGGAACTGACCCAGGACGCCGTCGAGTACGGGGCCGGCCGATGAGCACCGACCGGTCCACGCCAGGCATCCCGACGCTCGATGCCGCGGCGACCGCGCGCGTGCGCGTCACCCCGTGGCGCGTGATCCGCAGCGAGTTCCTCAAGCTGCGGACGCTGCGCTCCAGCTGGTCGAGCGTCCTGATCGCGATCGGCGCGATGGCCGGGATCGGCCTGATCATCTGCTGGTCGACGGCCAGCGACTGGAACAACATCCGCCCGCGGCGCCGGGACCGGTTCAACCCGCTGTCGGACAGTCTCCAGGGCTACCTGCTCGCCCAGCTCGCGGTGGGCGTGCTCGGCGTCCTGACGACATCGAGCGAGTACTCCACCGGCGCGATCCGGGCGACCCTGGCCGCAGTCCCGAAACGCCTGCCGGTGCTGTGGTCGAAGGTCCTCGTCGTCGCCACCGTCGTCGCCGTGACGATGATCCCCAGCGCGCTGCTGGCCTTCTTCGCCAGCCAGCGCATCCTCGCCGGGCACGCCGCCGAGGGCGTCCCGCACGTCACGTGGGACATGCCGACGGTGTCGCGGGTCGTGCTCGGCACCGGGATGTACCTCGTGGTCGTCGCGGTGATCGGCGTGGCGCTGGGATCGATACTTCGCCACGTCGCCGGGGCCATCGCCACGCTCGTCGGGGTGTTGGTGATCCTGCCGGTGATCGCCCTCGCCCTCCCGGACACGTGGGCGGACCGGATCAACAAGTTCCTGCCGAGCAACGCCGGGCAGGCGATCATGTCGATCTTCGGGGACACGCAGCTGATGACGCCGTGGCGCGGCTTCGCCTTGTTCTGCGGGTACGCGGCGTTCGCCGTGCTGCTCGCTGCCGTGCTGCTGCGCCGGCGCGACGCCTGAGGACGCTCAGCCGGCAAGCCGATCGAGCCGGTCGCTGGACCACACGCCCGGCGGCGGCCGGAGCAACGCGCACAGCCCGACCAGTGCTCCGTCGTAGTTCACGCGCCAACCGACGTAGTCGCGCCAGGCCTGCTCGCGGTCGGCGACCACCGGCAGCCCTGCCTCGGCGAGTTCGTCGAGACACGCGTCGAACTCGGTTCGCCCCACCGTGATCGGATCGGTCGGCTCTGGCCGGGTGGGGTAGGCGACACCGAAGATGTCGGCGATCCGGCGCAGGCACAGGTAGCCGGCCCGGATCGCGATCTGGGCCCGCGGATCGGGTGGGAGATCCAACGCGCTGGCCCGGAGGGCAGCGATGTCGAGCACGCAGCCGGCCGCCGTCAGCCAGTGGCGGCCGGGCTGGGGCGAGCGGAAGAAGGCCAGCGCGCTGTGGGTGGTGTGGCTCTCCTCAATGTCGGCGAACCACTGCTCCCACCTACCGAACTCGTCGCCCAGCCGGTCGAGCCACCCGATCCGCTGGTAGCGGGTCAGCGCCTCGACCGGCGACGGCGGGATGCCGGCGCGCACCTCGAGCAGCCCGACCAACGACTCGCGCCGGCTGAACGATCCGTAGATCGTCGGCAGGTACGAGATCATCAGGCTGACCAGTCCGAGCCCGATCGCCGCCTCGGCGACGGCGACCATCTCCTGCAGCAGACCGTCGGGACGCTCGAAACCAAGGGTGACCAGCGACGAGCCGCTGATCGCGATGGCCTCCGACAGCGGGTTGGTGCCCAACCCCCAGAAGATCGCGGTGAACGCAACGAGGATCAGCGTGACCCACACCAGCGGCAGGGTCAGCAAGGCGATCGGCCCGTACATCGCCCACAGCGGCTCGCGCTGCTCCCACGTGCGCGACCGCCCGCCGAGCGCCTTCATCACCCGGCGCAGGGCCACGAAGTGCCAGCGGGTCAGCGAGGTCGTCAGCGCCCGCGGGACGACGACGGTCTTCACCGCCGACACGAGCGTGTACACGGCGAGCAGGATCCCCGGGATGACGGCCAGGAGCCGGACCATGTGCATCGCTCGTTCCTACGAGGTTGGGCTACGGCTCGATGGTCAGGAACAGCACGATCATCATCAGCACCACGTGGATCGCGCCGTTCAGGATGCTCGCCCGGCCACGGCTGAGGGTGATCGACGAGACGACGACGGTGAGCAACAACAGCACCAGTTCCTTGGCCTCGAGGCCGAGCACCAATGGTGTGTCGATCCACACCGACGCAAGAGCGATCGCAGGCACCGTCAGCCCGATGCTGGCGATGCCGGACCCGAGCGCCAGGTTGATGCTCGTCTGCAGCCGGTTGCGGCGAGCGGCACGCAACGCGGCGATCGTCTCGGGGAGCAGGACCAGACCGGCCAGCACGACACCTTCCAACTGCTTGGTGGCACCGAGCGCGTGGACGAAATCCTCGATCGCACCGGACGCGGTCTTGGCCAGCCCGACGACGGCGACGAGGCAGACCAGCAGGACCAGCACGTGTGCCCGCATCCGGCCGGGTTCGTCGTGGTGCGGTGCGTCTCCGTCGGCGAAGACATCGCGGTCGAGCACGGTCTGCGCGACGACGAACACCGCGTACAGCACGATCGCGCTGACCGCAGCGAAGGCGAGTTGGGTACCGCTGTAGGTGCGGCCGGCGGTGGAGGTGGTGAAGCCGGGGAGGACCAGCGTGACCGCGGCGAGCGTGGCCATGGTGGCCAGCAGGCCGCTGGTGGCGTCGCCGCTGAAGGTGACGACGCGATGACGCAACGCGCCGACGACCACGCTGAGCCCGATCACCAGGTTGCTGACGATCATCACCGCGGCGAACACCGTGTCGCGCGCCAAGGTGGACGCGCCGGGCTTGCCCCCGGCCATCAGGGCGATGACCAGACCGACCTCGATCACCGTGACGGACAACGCCAGCAGCAGCGTGCCGAACGGTTCGCCGACGCGTGAGGCGATCACCTCGGCGTGGCGCACCGCGGTGAGCACTGCAGCGACCAGGGCGACGGCGACGGGTGTCACCGCGAACCCCGTCGGGTTGTGCCCCCAGAACCCGACCAGCACGGCCAGGCAGGCAACCGCGATGGCGGTGCTGCGCAACAGTGGCGAGCCCAGACGAGTCACCGGTCAACCTTCGCACACGCCGAGCCCACCGAACGACCGACGCGCCCGGTTCCCATCGCGTCCCGCACCCGCGCTGGCCAGCCGCGCGGTCACCATCACCAGGCTCGGCACCGGCCGTGCCTGCTCCAGGTCACATCAAACTGGCCGTCATCGGTCCTTGAGTGCAGCGATCGCACTCCTGCCCGTGAGACGACAGCTGAACCAGACCAATGCCAGGCAGGAGAGAAGGCTCAGCAGTGCGAATCGCAGGGCTGACAGCACCGCGACGCGAACAGCAAACCGCACGCTGTCTGGAGCCGACCACGCAAGCTTGGTGATGACGATGGCGACCATCAAGCTGGCGGCGACCGTCCAGATCAACGCGAGCTCTGCGGTTCCGACTGCGCCGACCTGATGTGGCCGAAAGCCGACGACGACGTACAGGCCGCGTTCTGAGCGTCGCATCAGCAGCGACATCGCGAAGAGGACGGCGACAACCGCTGCGCCGATCAAGTAGTACAGCCGACTCGGGCGCGCTGCGAATGCGTCCTGTGGCGCCGGGATTAGATCCGAGGCTGGCAATGCCCACCCCTGCGAAATGCCTGAGGTAGCTGGAATGAGCGATCTCACTGATAGCGCAACGGAACCTCGGCTGTTTACCCGGGCAAACAGCAGGCACGCATCCACATTCCCGTCGAGATGAACGCGGGAGATGACATTGCCCTCTAAACCGGCACCCCACGGCGAAAGATCAACGGCTCGCGCATCGACGGCGGTGTAATCGCCGCCATCACGGACGACCCATTGACGCTGTTCTCTGGGTGCCACATCAGCTCTGCTGTCAACGAAGATCGAGCGGCCCGACGCTGCGCCGAGTAGGCCGTCGAGATCACCGTCGGCCTCCCACGCCGGCAGGGACTCGCCGTTCTCTCCGAAGAGCTTGACTTCTCCGCGCCTTCTCATCCAGACGGCATGCTCGACGGCTGGAATCACGCGTAGGCTCGAGCACGTCTTCGCCGTCAGGTGCCCGGCGGGGCCGGTGCTGCTCAACACATACGTAGCGAAACCCCTGTCCACCATCTGCGCGGTGTCCCGTACGATCCTGGTCGTCGCGTTGTACTCCACGACAAAGATCGCGAGCGCGCTCGACAGAACGATGGAGATCAGAAGTCCGGACACCGCTGGCCGGGAACGCAGGTTCCTGCCAGCTTCAACAACGGCACTTCGTACGGACAGGCCTGCGTCGAGGGCACCATGCGTTGCTCTAGAACGCATCGAGATTTCCATCGCTGAGACGTACCCGACGACACTCCTTTGGAAGTGATTGGATGTCGTGAGTCACGATGACTACTGCCCGGCGAGCGTCGCCAGCTACCTCGGCCAGCGCACTCATCACCATGTGAGCATTGCGTTGGTCAAGATGGCTGGTCGGCTCGTCGGCGAGAATAATCGGGCGGTCCGAAGCAATCGCTCGGGCGACGGTCATTCTCTGAAGCTCGCCTCCCGATAGCCGTCTCGCCTTCACATTTCTGAGGCTCTCAAGTCCAACCTTGGCCAGCGCCTCGGTGGATCGACGATCTCGTTCGGCCATCGACCAGCCGTGCAGAATGCTCCCTAGCATCACGTTGTCCAGTACCTGTCTTGCTGGAAGGCAATTCAACGACTGAAGAATCCAAGCAAACGGTCTCGATGTGTCGTGCTGGACTTCGACGTACCCACTTGTCGGCAGGAGCAAACTACCAAGCAGCGCCAACAACGTCGATTTTCCTGACCCGGACGGGCCACAGATTGCCAGCGCTTCGCCAGACCCAACGTGAAGGTTGATCCCGCGAAGTATCGCCTTCCCGCCTTCGAACGCGAAGGAGAGATCGTGAGTGGTCAGCACGTCGATGGTGGCGTGAGAGAAACGATCTCGCCTGCTCGCAGATTGCCTTCGACGATCGTCCCGTCGAGGCCAGAACTGGCCAGCGACACAGAGATCGGATGCTCGCGATTGCCGTCGAGCACGTAGACGCAGAGTCGGTCGGGTCCAATCGATACCAGCGCCGAGGGTGGAATCAGAAAACCTTTGAGGGGCTCGGCAAATTTCGTGAGCCCACTCACCGTGGTCGGCAATGGGGCTCCATCTGCAACGGTCTCACGAATCATGGCTTCGAGCTTGTCGAGGTTCCCGAGCGATCCCGCCGAACTCACCACAAACTGGGTTGCGTCGTTATCGACATTGAAGAGTTGCGCGCTGGTCGACCGCAACGGAGTGCGGAGGGTGGCACTGGCCAGCCGGGGCTGGACGGACCCAACAAGTACATCGCTTCCTGCGCGAACGCGCGCCCCGGTGGTGACGGACACGGAATCCAAGGTGAGCGCAGACTCACTCCAGACCACATCCCCCGGATCGACGGCGGTCTGGGGATCCCTACCGCGGTCGGCGTTGAAGCGTGCGAGGAGATTCGCCCGTGTGGCTTCGCCACCCCCCTGTACACGCAGCACGAATGCGAAGAACTCGTCGGCATCTGTGCCCGTGGTAGCCGCTGACACCGGTCGCCACAACGGCTGTCGCGCGCAGTAGAGCGTGACCGGCAGCCCATTCAGAAACAGAAGCGTGCCCCCACACTGGACTTGCCGTGCGGGCGCAACATTGACTGACGTGACCACGCCGTCTGCGTTTGGCACGACCACAACAGTCCGCCCATCTGACCAACGTAGATCGACTACTGCTGGAGCAGATAGATCAGTTGAGCCTTCTACGACCGCAGCAGTCGACTGGCCGGCTGGCTGCGTCCCGGAGTCCGCTGGGTATCGAGTCATGGGCAGTGCCAGCGCCACCAGCGCCACCGCCCCGGCCAGCAGTATGACCAATGCGCCGACCCGGCCGACATGTGCGATCGTCGCGTTGCGCCGTGTCACCTGCACCACAGTGGTCTAGCACTCCCCTGCGCTCTGCAGTTCGAGGGCTTTGGCCAAGAGCTTTCCGTAGATGTCACTCCCTGGGACGATCGCAGCGGGCAGAGCGACGCTGTTCTTCGTCAGACAAGGGCGAGCGGTTGCGTCGAAGAGCTCGGTCTGCTGTCTGGCGCTGGCGGCAACAAATGTTGGGTCGGAGGTTTGCCAGGCAAGTTCGATATACGAGAAGTACCGTTGGTAGCACGCATTCAACGGATCGCTCGCCGGCGCGCCTGGAGCGTCGAGCGCTCGGTTGACCTCGTAGACGATCAGTCCGGTCGAGGCGTCGACCGATCGAGTTTCGACGGCTTTCGCCTGTGATTCGTTTGCACACGTTCGGAAGCTTTGAAACGCCGCTTGGTACTCGCGGGTCGACACCAATCCATCGGCGAACGCCGACCGCTGTTCAGCCGGCAACCGCTCCACAGGAATCGGGATCAAGGTTTTTGATTCCTTGACCCCCGATCCGCCGCACGAAATAAGAGCGAGTCCGACTGCTATCAGCGCTCTGCATCTCAACTGATCTGGTATCCGCCGTTCGAATATTGATACGCGCAGTATGAACTCGGCGGGCCCGTGAAAGCACGCTTCATCAGCTACTCCTCCCTAATAGGATAAGCATGTCCGCACGATAACAAGGCCGACGTTCAGCCGTCAATGGCCAGGAGTTCCCCCGCCCAGGTCACCACATCACCCTTCAGCCTCGGTCGGTGTCGCCGCCGCGGCGAGCACGGCCGGCGTGTCACGATGCGCGGTGTTCAGGTGGACAGCATCTGGACGAGCTCGTCCGTGAGCCGCGCAATCATCACCAGACCTGGATCGTGGTCCGGGTTCACTTCGGCAACGGTCAATGCGGCGACCTTGCCGCTGCTCAGGAAGACCTGCATCGCTCGCATACTGAACCCGTGGCCAAGGCGATCTCGGTGCGTTTGGATGACGAGGCGGAGCGGGCATTGCGGCTCCTGGAATCGACCGGCCTGAGCCAGTCGGAAGCGATCAGGTCATCGCTGCTCGCCTCCGCCGATCGCACGCGCCGCCGCAAGCAGTTGGCCGCCGAGGTTGCTGCGCTCGAGGCCGACGCGGACGACCGGAACGAGATGCTCGAAGTGGCCGCGTTGATGGAGTCGCTGCGTGCAGCGGGGTGACGTCTACCGGCTCAAGGTTCCCAAGGGCATCGGCCACGAGCAGCAACGTGAGCGGTGCGGCGTCGTCGTCCAGTCCGACGTGATGCTGTCGCGCTCCGTCGTGATCGTGGCCCCGACCTCCCGGAGCGCCAGGCCTGCATCGTTCCGGCCAGAGGTCGACGTCGCCGGCAGCACCACGCGGGTCCTCGTCGAGCAGCTCGGCGCTGTGAACGCGCAACGCGTGGGCCGTCGCGTCGGCAGCCTCACAGCCAAGAGATGTGGTCGGTCGACGAAGCCCTCGTGGTTGTTCTCGGACTCGATTGACGCACGCGGATCTGCCGCTCCGCGCTACCAACGGTCAGTCGGGTCGCTCGTCGCTCGACGAATCTCGATCGTCCGCCCAGTCGCACCGTCGATGATCGCGTCTGATCGCTCACGGGTTGGGTCGCGTCGATAGTGCTCATCCTCCGCTTCCATCCAACCCTCCCAGCCGTCGAGCGCGTCCTCGCCATCTCGTTCCACCGCGCGCTCCAGGCGTAGCTCACGGGGGGTCTCGATCCAGATGATGTAGCTGAGGTACCGAGACCACTCGCTTCGGCCCGAGGACACCCCTTCGATGATGACGATCGGAGCCGGCTCCAACGTGTGCCATTCGGCCAGGGACTCCGTTGGCCAGTCGTAGCGCTGGTAGAGCGCCGGCCTTCCTTCAGTGAGCGGCACGATGACCTGGTCGAGCAGACGAGGCCACCAGTCGATCGGGTTGTCGGCCGACGCGAAGTCGTCGGTGTGGACGATCGGAGCGCCACCGGCGGCGACTGAGAGCTGAGCGGCAAGCGTCGACTTCCCAGACCCCCCAGGGCCGTCGACAGCGACCAAGCGGACAGGCCCCGGCCGCTCGCGGATCGCCTTCACGATGTCCGCGAGCGTCATCACAACAGCATGACCCATGGCGGGAGCGCGGAACTGTAGATATTCCGGTGATCAGATACTCCGGTGATCGGGTGCCGCTCGCGGCGGCTGGGACCCGAGTGGTCAGCGTGGGCGGTAGACGTCGGCGCGGTGGTCGATGCGGAGGACGGTGACTTGGTGTTGGTCGTCGTCGATGTCGTAGATGATGCGGTAGGCGCCGCGGCGGGCTGACCAGAGTCCGGTGAGTTCGCGTTGGAGGGGGTGTCCGACGCGGTGGGGGTTCTCGGTGAGGGGTCCGAGCGTGAACTCGACGATGGCGGGGGCAACGCGTTCGGGGAGCCGTGCGAGCTGTCGTTCGGCGGACGCAGCGACGGGGAGCTCCCAGGCGGGTTCGGTCACGTGGCTAGGTACTTCACCCGGAGCTGTTCGGCGTTGAGGGTCTTGCCGGTCTTGGCTTCTCGGCGGGCCTTGGCGATCTCGGCCACGGCGTCGGGGTTGGACAGGAGGTCGAGGGTGTCTTCGAGGGAGGCGAGGTCGTCGGGGCTCATCAGGATCGCGGCCGGGCGCCCGTTGCGGGTGACGGTGATGCGGTCGTGCTGTTGCTCGACGCGGTCGACCATCTCGGAGAGCTTCGCTTTCACCTCGGCCAACGGCAACGTGTCAGATATGACCATAATTCTAGTCACGCTCTTGATCGGCGACAACCCCCGGCGAGCGGCCGTCGGTGTCCGCCGGCTATCACAGATAACGCTCTGACCAGGGGAAACGTGGCGGAGGTGGACGGGAATCGAACCCGCCAGATGGGGATCGCCCATCTCAACCGCTTTGAAGGCGGCGGAGTCCACCAGGCACTCGGACACCTCCGACGTCCACCGTAGCGCCCGGCTCTCGGCGACGGCCGACGACGAGGTCACCCACGCCCGCCCCCATGACGGCCCAACCGATGCATGCGCGGCGACCGCGTGGCGTTGTCACACCCGTGCGGTAGCGTCGCGACCGCTTCCCCCGAATGCACGCTCGCGATGCGCGGGAGGAAACCATGCTGTTGTGCTGGTCACCGAAGGGCGGCTGCGGCACCACCACTGTTGCCGGGGCGTTGGCCGTGACGGCCTCCAACGAGGCCCCGACGTGGTTCGTCGATCTTGCCGGGGACGGCCCGGCGCTGTTCGGCGTGGACGCCGACGGGCCCGGCGTGTTCGACTGGCTCGGCTCGGCAGTGTCCACGGCCGACTCCTTGCGGCGCCTTGCCTGCCCGGTGACGGACTCGTTGTCGGTGATCCCCGCCGGTCAGCGGCGGTCGTCCGTCACCGACGACGAGTGGGGCCGTCTCGGCGACCTGCTGCGCGACACGTCGTGCGTGGTCGATGCCGGCCGGCATCCGCCTGCTGCCCTGGCCACCTCGGCCCGCCAATGCCTGCTCGTCGTGCGCAACTGCTACCTCGCTGCCTGGCGCGCCGCTCGGCGCCGTTCGCTGGCGACCGGTGTCGTGCTCGTCGAGGAGCCGGGCCGCAGCCTCGGCGCAAGCGACATCGAAGCAGCGTTGCAACTCCCGGTGCTCGCCCGTGTTGCCCTCGACCCTGCCGTGCGGCGATGCACCGACGACGGATGTTTCGCCCAGCGTGTCCCGCGCAACCTGCTGCGCCAACTGCGGGCGCTGCGATGAACGGGCGCGTGCTCAGCATCGACCTCGTCGCCGAGCGCACCCCGTTTGCCGGGCTGACCCGCTTCTTGGACGACCCGGCGGTCACCGAGGTGATGGTCAACGGCGGCGGCGAGGTGTGGATCGAACGCGCCGGACGGGTCGCACACGCCGGGCGGGTCAGCACGTCGGCAGTGCTGGCCGCGATCGAACACGTCCTCGCCCCGATCGGCCGTCGGCTCGACCGGCTCAACCCGGTGGTCGACGCGCGCTTGCCGGACGGATCGCGGGTCTGCGCGGTGCTTCCCCCGATCGCCGTCGACGGGCCGGCGTTGGCCATCCGCAGGTTCAGCGAACACACCATCGGCCTCGATCAGTTCGCCGCCGATCCGTTGCACTCGCCGGCACCCCCGCTCGTCGATGTGCTCCACGGGTTGGTCACCGAGCGCCGCAACCTGGTGGTCAGCGGGGCGACCTCGTCCGGCAAGACGACGCTGTTGAACGCCCTGGCCTCGTACGTGCCGGCACACCAGCGCCTCGTCACCCTCGAGGACACCGCCGAGCTCCGCCTCCATCACGGTCACGTGGTCCGCCTGGAGACCAGGGACGCAACTGCCGAGGGTCTGGGCGCGGTGACGATGGCCGACCTGGTACGTGTCGCCCTCCGGCTCCGGCCGGATCGGCTGATCGTGGGCGAAGTCCGCGGGGTCGAGGCCCTGCAACTCCTGCAGGCGATGAACACGGGGCACGACGGGTCGATGGCCACGATCCACGCCAACAGCGCAGCCGACGCGCTCGGCAGGATCGCCAGCCTGGTCCTCGCTGCGGCGCCCGCCTGGCCGCCGCAGGTCGTCCGCGAGCTGATCGGCGCGGTGATCGGGGTCGTGGTCCATGTCGCCCGAACGGCCGACGGCAGACGAATCGTCGAACACGTCATCCACGTCCGACCCGACGGCTTCGCCGGCGGCGCACTATTTCCTGCAGGGCAGGGGGTGCCGGCATGACCACGCTCGCCGGGCTGGCCGCGGCACTCGCCGTGATGCTGATCGCCGCGCGGGCGGTGCTGTCTGGTACGTCGCGCCACCGGCGCCACCGCCGGCGCACCGGCCGGCGGGTCGCCGACCCCGCCGCCGCCCTCACGGCTCAACTCGATCACTGGGCACGCACGGTCCGTGCCGGCGAATCGCTCGGCACCGCGGTCTTGGCCACCGATCGGGATGGCGCCTGGCTGCGCCGGGCCGACGCGGCCGACCTCACCCTGGTGGCCCACACGCTCGACCTGTGCGCGCGCGTCGGCGGGAACCAGGCGGCGATGCTCGACGGGGCAGCGTCCACGCTGCGTGCCCGCTCCGCGATCCGAGCCGAAGCCCGCGCCCACAGCGCGCAGGCGCGGCTCAGCGTGCGGGTCCTCACCGTGCTGCCGCTCGTGGTCGCCGCATGGACCGCCAGCAGCGCAGGGGGCCGCGCCGCGTTGACGTCGCCGATCGGCCTCGCGTGCCTCGCCGCCGGAGCGGCACTCGACATCGTCGGCTGGTGGTGGATGCGTCGCCTCGTCCGCGCGGTCGAAGCACCGCGACAAGCCCGCCGTCACGGAGGGTCGACGTGAACGACCGCCGCACCCCGCCCCCTCGGCGACAGCACGGCCGAACACTTTCACGCGCCGTTGAGGACGCCTGGCCGCAGGCCGTCGACCTGGTGCTGCTCACGATCGCCGCTGGCTTCCTGCCGCGCGAGGCGTTGCACACCGTTGCGCCGTCGGTCGACCCGCTGATCGGCGACTGCCTGCAGCGCGTCGAACAACGCTGCCGGGCAGGCGAGCGCTTCGGTGACGCGCTGGTCGAGCTGCGCGTCCTCGGCCCACCGGCGGTGGCCTTTGCCGACGGGCTGGCGGCTGCCGACCGGTACGGCATGCCACTGGCGCCGGTGCTCGAGCGCCTGGCCGCGGATGCCAGGGACCAGCGGCGCCGCGCCGGCGAGGCCCGCGCCCGCCAGCTTCCGGTGCGCATGGCGCTGCCGATGGTCCTGTGCACGCTGCCCGCCTTCGTCCTGTTGGCCATCGTGCCGATGCTGATCGGCGCCATCACCCACCTTCGTCGATGACGCCCCACTCGACCCACCGGGTCCGAACCCGTACCGCCGGATCGTCTCCGGCGGCCGAACGTCCGGAGGACGCCCATGAACACAACCACCACCGCGCCCGAGCCGGACCCCGCACCCCGACGCTCGGGACCGATCGCGGCGCTGGCCGCGCTGACGACGGCGACCACGGTCGCGGCGATCGTCTGGCTGACGACGTCTCCCGATGGCGCGCGGCGGCCACGCCGCCGGGGCCCAGGCCGAGGCCGGGATCGGGGCCAGGCGACCACCGAGTACGCACTGGTGATGCTCGGCGCGGCCGTGGTCGCGCTGCTCGTCGTCGCCTGGGCAACGGCGGGCGGGGGAGCCGGCAAGATCGGGCGGCTGTTCAGCCGGGTCATCGATGCGGTCAGTAGCAAGTTCTGACCGGCGGCGCGACCGCGGCCAGGCGACGGTCGAGCTGGCCCTGGCCATGCCGCTGGTGCTGCTCCTGGCACTGGCCATGGTCCAACTCGGCTCGGTCGTCGCCGACACGCTGCGCGCCCAACTCGCAGCACGCGAGGCGGCACGGGCAGCTGCCGTCTCCGCCGCCCCTGGCGGTGCCGGGGCCGGGGCAGCCCGGCCGGCACTCGGGTCGTCCGGCCGGATCGCCGTGTCATCGGACGGTGCCACCGTTCGGGCGACGGCCACCATCGTCAACCACACCGACGTGCCGCTGATCGGCGCGCTGCTGCCCGACATCACGATTCGGGTGACAGCGACGATGGCCCGCGAACCGCCGTAGGCCGGATCCGCGGCTCGACGGCCGCCGACGACCGGTCTCTGTATGGTGGCCCGATGCTGCTACGGACCCAGTTGACGGTCGTCGCCGGGCGGCCCGTGCTGGCCGTGAGCGGCGAGTTGGACCTGGCCTCGCTCCCGACCTTTCACCATCGGGTCGCACAGGCGGTGCGACAACACGCAGGAGCGACGCTGTGGCTCGACCTCGATGGGCTCGCGGTCGCCGACGACGCCGGCCTGAGCGTCGTTCTGGCAAGCGCCGCGCAGGCCCGCCGTAACGGGGGCGAGCTACGCATCGTGGCCGGCTCGCCGGTGCTTCGCGCCCGCATCGCCGACATCGGCCTCGATCGAATCCTCGGGATCGACTCGGCGATCACCGACGCGTGACCGCTACGCCCGCAGCGTTCCTGCCGATCGCCGCTTGGCCGGCTTGGGTGGCAGCGCCGATGTGAAGGCGAGCGCCTCGCCGACCCACATCGACAGCTGCCGGCCGGTCCGCAACTCGGCCGCCCCGACATGCAGCCAGCCGGCCATCGGCTTGCCGCGCATCACCATCGGTTCGACGCCGGCCCGCCTGCAGAACTCGTCGGTTCCGGACGGATCGACGCGCACGAGTGCGCCGCCCGCGCCGCTCGCCGCAATCGTCATGTGCCCGTTCACCAGGAAGGCGAGTCCGCCGAACATCCGCATCTCGGTGACGTCGGGACGCGTGGACAACAGGTCGCGGATCCGCTCGGCCAACGCCGCGTCGTAC
>CAZMHG010000003.1:0-18173 GCA_964565975.1 uncultured Ilumatobacteraceae bacterium
TTCGCCGTCAAGGTGCCGATGTTCCCGTTCCACACCTGGCTCCCCGACGCCCACACCCAGGCGCCCACGCAGGGCTCGGTGATCCTGGCGGCGATCCTGCTGAAGCTCGGCACCTACGGCTTCGTGCGCATCGCCATCCCGTTCCTGCCGCAGGCTGCGGTGAAGTGGGCGCCGACGATCGCCGTGCTCGCCGTGATCGGCATCATCTACGGCGCGCTCGGCTGCCTGGCGCAGACCGACATGAAGCGCCTGATCGCCTTCTCCTCGGTCGCCCACATGGGGTTCGTGATGCTCGGCATCGCCACCCTGACCCCGCTCGGTGTCAACGCCGCGGTGTTCGGCATGGTCGCCCACGGTCTGATCACCGGCATGCTCTTCTTCCTCGCCGGGTCGATCAAGGAGCGCTACCACACCCTGGAGATCCGCCGCCTGTCCGGGCTGCTCACGCAGATACCCAAGCTCGGTTGGATCCTCGGGTTCTGCGCGATGGCCTCGCTCGGCCTGCCCGGCCTGGCCGGGTTCTGGGGCGAGTTCCCGGCGATCCTGGCCGCCTGGAACCCGGCGGCGGCGCTGCAGGCCGACGGCCGGCTGAACCTGTTCAAGGTCCTCACCGTGGTGTCCGCACTCGGCACCGTGCTGGCCGCCGGCTACCTGCTGTGGCTGTACCAGCGCACCGCGTTCGGCGAGCCGACCGCGGAGTTCGCCGGCCAGGGTGTCGGTCACGGCGCCGGGCACGGCGACGGCCACGGTGCCGCGGCACACTCGCTCAGCTCGGCGGCCAACGACCACGGCGACCACGATGCCGAGATCCACGACGTGAACACCTACGAGTGGGTCGCCTGGGTGCCCCTGCTCGTCGGCATCGTCGTGCTCGGCGTGTACCCGCAGCTGATGTTCAAGGTGATCGATGCCCCGGTGACCAAGCTGTTCAGCGTGTTCGGGAAGTGATGCACCGGTGATCGCCACGCTCCTCGCCGCAGCCGACTTCGCCGCGCCGAAGGTCGACTACCACGCGCTCGCACCCGAGCTCGTCCTCGGCCTGGGCATCTGCGCGGTGATCCTGCTCGACCTGTTCCTGCCGGAGTCGCGCAAGTGGGTCACCGCGACGGTCAGCGGGTTGCTGCTCCTCGGCGCGTTCCTGCCCGTCGTCACGCTCGGCGTGATCGGCGACGACGTGCGCTCGATGTTCGACGGCCGCTACGTGGTCGACCGCTACAGCCTGGTGATCAAGGCGCTGTTCCTGCTCGCCGGGTACGTCGTGGTGTTGATGTCGTCGCGCCAGGAAGCCGAGCGCAACGCCTACCAGGGCGAGTATTACACCCTGCTGCTGACGAGCATCCTCGGCATGGTGATGATGGCCTCGTCGCGCGACCTGGTCAGCGTGTTCGTCGCCCTCGAGTTCCTGTCGATCCCGGCGTACATGCTCGCCGCGTGGCGCAAGCGGGACAGCAAGTCCAACGAGGCCGGCACCAAGTACTACCTGCTCGGCGTGTTCGCCAGCGCGGTGATGCTGTACGGGATGAGCCTGCTGTACGGCGTGTCGGGCAGCACCAAGCTGACCGACATCGGCACCGCGGTCACCGGCAAGGGGTCGATGGTCGGGGTCCAGGTCCTCGGCGTGGTGTTCGTCATCGTCGGGTTCGCCTTCAAGGTCTCCGCCGTGCCGTTCCACACCTGGGCACCCGACGTGTACCAGGGCGCGCCCACGCCGATCACCGCGTTCTTGAGCGTGGCCTCCAAGGCGGCCGGCTTCGTCGCCCTGGTGGCGATGCTGTACCTCGCCTTCCCGCACGCCACGAACATCTACCAGCCGTTCCTGTTCACGCTCTCGGCGGTGACGATCACCGTGGGCAACCTGCTCGCCCTGAAGCAGAAGAACATCGTGCGCATGCTCGCCTACTCGTCGGTCAGCCAGGGCGGGTTCATCCTGATGCCGCTGGTGGTCGCCGGCACCGGCAACGCGCAGAGCTCGCTGCGCGCCGTGGTGGTGTACCTGATCATCTACGCGGCGACCAACCTGGGTGCCTTCGCCGTGGTGATGGCCGTGGCGCGCAAGACCGGCAGCGGCGAGATCTCCAGCTTCGGCGGCCTGTTCAACTACGCGCCGGGCCTGGCCGCGGTGATGACGCTGTTCCTCGCCTCGCTCGCCGGCATCCCACCGCTCGGCGGGTGGTACGCCAAGTTCGGGGCGTTCAAGGCCGTGCTCGAGGCGCGCAACGGATGGGGCTACACGCTGGCGGTGATCGCCGCGGTCAACACCGTCGTGTCGGCGGCGTACTACATCATGCTGATGCGCGAGATGTGGATGAAGCCGGCCCCGGACGGCGACGAGACGCCGATCCGGGTGCCTGCCAACCTGGTCGCCGCGCTGGCGATCACGGCCGTGGCCACGCTGGCCTTCGGTGTCCTGCCCGGGTTCAGCGGATACAACGCGCTGACCGGTCTGGCCGGGCTTGCCGGTCGCTGACGCGCTGGCCGCGGCATGTGCCGCGGCAGCCGAATCCACCGGCGTCGGGGCGATCCCGTTCGACGCGTTCGTCGAGTTCGCGCTGTACGGACCGGGCGGCTTCTACACCGCCGGCGGCACAGCCGGACGGCGGGGCGACTTCATCACCTCGGCCGAGGTCGGCCCCCTGTTCGGCGCGGTCCTCGGCAGCGCGCTTCACGCCGAATGGCAACGCCTTGGCGAGCCGGACGACTTCACCGTGATCGAGGTCGGTGCCGGGCCGGGGACGCTGGCCCGCGCCGTGCTCGCCGCGGCCGGACCGTGGCTCGCCCGATACGTCGCCGTCGAGCTGTCCGATGCACAGCGCGCCCGCCACCTCACCGGCGACGTCGTCCAGTCGAGCGCGACGCTGCCGCCCGGGCCGCTGCGCGGCGTCGTGCTGGCCAACGAGCTGCTGGACAACCTGCCGTTCCGCCTCGCGGTGTTCGACGGCGCGTGGCGCGAGGCCTACGTCACGGTCGGTGCCGACGGCCGGCCGGTCGAGGTGCTCAGCGCGCCGCTCGACCCGATCCCCGCGTTCCTCCCGGCCACCGCACCGCACGGTGCGCGCGTGCCGCTGCAGGACCGCGCCGCGGCGTGGGTCCGGTCGGCGCTGGCGACGCTCGTCGAGGGCAGGGTCGTCGCCTTCGACTACTGCACCGCCCGCACGGCCGATCTGGCCGTCCAGCCGTGGCGGACCTGGCTGCGCACCTACCGCGCCCACGCGCGCGGCGGGCACTACCTGGCCGACGCCGGCGCGCAGGACGTCACCGCCCAGGTGTGCATCGACCAACTGCCCGAGCCCGACGTCGTGCGCACCCAGGCGATGTACCTGCAACGGTGGGGCATCGACGAGTTGGTCGCCGAGGGCCGGGCGATCTGGGCATCCAGCGCCGCCGCCCCCACCCTCGCCGCGCTGCGCATGCGCAGCCGGATCTCCGAGTCCGAAGCACTCCTCGACCCCGCCGGCCTCGGCAGCTTCACCGTGCTCGAGTGGACCGCCCCGACCCGGTCGGACGCCGCCGCCCCGTAGAGCGAATCGTCCGTCACGAAACGGGGTGCTGGCGGGCACCGCGGGTCGCGGGTCGGTGTCACGACCTCGGCGAACCGCGCCCTAATGCTGTGACCGGGACACCTGGGTGAGGCCGCGGGGCGGGGGTGGTGCGCGGCATCGGCGTGGTGGTTCGCCACTACGCTCGCCGCCGTGAACGGCGAGACCACGGTGGTGCTGCTCGGCGCAGGCGGGCATGCCCGGGTGTGCCTCGAAGCCCTGCACAGCACCGGCGGGTACCAGGTCGCCGGGGCGATCAGCGACGACGGCACGGCGATCGCCGGGCTCGGCGTGCCGATGCTCGGCACCGACGAGGACATCTCCGGGTACATCGAGCAGGGCTGGCACGGCTTCGTCGCCATCGGGGTCAACGCGGCGCGGCGCGCCGTCGCCGAGCGGTGGCTCGCCGCGGGCGGGCGGTTGGCCACGGCGATCAGCAGCCATGCCGTCGTCAGCCCGACGGTGGCGATCGGGCCCGGGAGCGCGGTGTTCCCCGGGGCGGTGGTCAACCCGGCCACGGTGATCGGCTCCGGAGCGATCGTCAACACCAACGCGTCGATCGACCACGACTGCGCGATCGGCGACTACGTCCACGTCGCGCCGGGGGTGGCCATCGCCGGAGGGGTCACGATCGGGCGGGACAGCCTGGTCGGGATCGGCGCGCGGATCATCCCGGGCATCACCGTCGGCGCCGGCGCGGTGATCGGCGCGGGCGCCGTCGTCGTACGTGACGTCGCCGCCGGCGCCACCGTCGCCGGCAACCCGGCACGGCCGCTGGCGGTCAGCTCCGTGAACCGTCGATGACCGCGAGCAGCAACGCCGACCGCCTGCGGCGCGCCGCCGACGTCGCCGCCGCCACGGTGGGACTGGCGCTCAGCGCACCGCTGATCGGTGCTGCGGCGCTGGCGATCCGGGCGACGATGGGCCGCGGCGTGTTCTACGTCCAGCAGCGCAACGGCCTGCACGGCCAGCCGTTCGGCATCCTCAAGCTGCGCACGATGCGCGCCCCCCAACCGGGGCGTGACGCCACCGAGTACGACAACGAGCGGCTCACGGCACTCGGCCGGTTCCTGCGCTCGACGAGCGTCGACGAGCTGCCGACGTTCGTCAACCTGCTGCGCGGCGACCTCACCCTCGTCGGCCCGCGCCCGCTCCCCACCGCGTACTGGCCGCGGTACACACCCGCCCAGCGGC
Source organism: uncultured Ilumatobacteraceae bacterium (assembly GCA_964565975.1). GTDB lineage: Bacteria > Actinomycetota > Acidimicrobiia > Acidimicrobiales > Ilumatobacteraceae > JAKOUY01. The sequence goes on from CAZMHG010000003.1 coordinate 4,731, forward strand.
GGCGCTTCGAGGTCAAGCCGGGGATCACCGGGCTGTCACAGGTGAACGGCCGCAACGCGATGGACTGGTCCACGCGGCTGCGCTACGACGTGCACTACGTCGACACCCGCTCGCTCGCCGGCGACCTGCGCATCCTCGCGCGGACGATCCCCACCGTGCTGTCCCGCCGCGGCGTGGAGTCCACCGACGGGGTGCCGATGGCCGAGTTCCGCGGCGATCACCCACCGGACGGAACCGCAGCAGCGCCCGACGCGTAGGCCGCCAGCGTCCGGGCGATCACCGTCGCCTGGTCGAACTCGGCCAGCGCCTTGCGCCTGCCCGCGTCGCCGAGCACCGCGCGCCGGTGCGCGTCGCCGGCCAGCGCGGCCAACGCGCCGGCCAGCGCCGACGGGTCACGCAGCGGGACGAGCACGCCGGTGACCCCGTCGTCGACGACCTGGCGGTTGCCACGGATGTCGGTCGCGACGATCGCCCGGCCCATCGCCGCCGCCTCCATCGCCGCGCGGGGGAAGCCCTCGCGCCAGCTGGCGGTGACGAACACGTCGAACGCCGCGTAGCACTCCGGCATGTCCGACCGGGCCCCGGTGAACACCACCCCGGCGCGCCGCGCCGCGTCGATCGCCTCGCGCGCCACGCGGTCCGGCTTGGCCTCGTCCACCGGGCCGACGACGACGAGCCGGGCCGGTACGCCCTGGTCGGCCAGCGATGCCGCCGCGGCGCACAGCTCGGCGATCCCCTTCTCGGCGACCAGCCGGCCGACCGCTCCGATCACGACGTCGTCGCCGGCGACGCCCCACTCGGCACGCAGGCGTCGGCGGGCGGCGGGGTCGGCGGCCGCCGGGTGGAAGCGCGTCAGGTCGATCCCGTTGCCCAGCAGGCGAACCCGCCGCGCCGGGACGTGCAGGCGATCGACGAGCGTGGTCACGTCCTCGGGGTTCTGGACCAGCTCGACGTGGCCGAACGCCGCGGCGAGCCGCTCGGCGCCGTACACCGCCCACCGCCGCAGCCGCCGATCGGTCTGCTGGGCGTACAGCCCGTGCTGGGTGTTGACCACCAGCGGCACACCGCCGAGCCGGGCGACGACGCGGCCGAGCACGCCCGGCTTGGGGTTGTGGGTGTGCACGATGTCGGGCCGCAGCCGGCGAATCGCCCGCCACAACTGCCACGTGGCGCGCAGGTCGTCGGCCGCGCTCGACGAGCGGGTGAACGCCGGGATCGGCACGTGCCGGATGCCGAGCGAGGTGAGATGGGCGACGTGCGGGCCGGGCGCCGACATCCCGATCACCTCGTAGCCCGCCTCGGCGAAGGCCACGAGCTGCGGCGCGAGGAGCCAGTCCAGGCTCATGTCGGTGGTCGTGACGTGCACGACGACCGGACGGGCGGGTGTCATGTCACCGCGCCGCGGTAGCGCACCCGGCCGAGCACGTCGCGGGCCAACCCTTCCGGCCGCATCCCGCCGGCGGCCAAGCGGTGCACGTCGGCCAACGAGTCGCCGCGGCGCACGGGCGATCGTCCCAGGCGCTGCGGATCGGTGTGGCCGGCGCGGTTGACGCGGTTGCCGCCCCGCGGGGCGCGGGCTACCGGGGTGGCTCCCCGCCCCCCGCCGACCGGCCCGGGGGCGACCGCCTTCGGGTAGGCGAAGTGCGCAGGGCGGACGCCGAGCTGCCCGCCGATCAGGTCGATCGAGCGGTCGAGATCGTCGGCGGCCTCGCCGGCAGTGCTGCGGTCGAACAGGCGATGGGCATGGCTGTGCGAGCCGACCGTCAGCAGCCCGGTGGTGTGCGCGTCGCGCAGCGCGGCCCACGTCGTGGGCGGCGCGCCCCACGGGAAGTCGGCCTGCTCCTGGACGAAACGCGTCGCCACGTACAACGTCGCCGGCAGGCCGTGGCGCACCAGCGCGGGCATCGCGTGCTCGGCGAAGTCGGCCGTGCCGTCGTCGAAGGTGATCACCACCCCGGGCCGCGACTCGCCGGTGCGCAACTCGCCGAGCGCGGCGTCGAGCGAGATCACCCGGTGGTCGGCGGCGAGCGCGGCGAGCTGCCGGTCGAACACGTCCGGCGCGAGGTCGACGGCGCTGGCCGACCCGCCGCCGACACGGTGGTAGATCAGCACGGTGAGGCCACGGCGGTGGGGGGTCGCCGCGTCGACCGCCCGGAGGACCCGGCGCGCCACCCTGCCGACGCCACGATCCATCACGTCATGGTACGCGGCGAGCCGGCGTCGCCGGTTTGACACACTGGACGGATGCACGCCCATCGGGACGAACCCGATCGCCGGATCCTGCTGTCCCCGCCCGACGTCGGCCAGATCGAACGCGAGCTGCTGCTCGAGGCGTTCGACTCCGGCTGGGTCGTCCCGGCCGGCCCACAGCTGGCGGCGTTCGAGGCCGAGTTGGCCGAAGCCACCGGCCGCGCCGGCGCCGTGGTGCTGTCCAGCGGCACGGCCGCGTTGCACCTCGCGTTGCTCGGCGTCGGTGTCGGGGCGGGCGACGACGTCCTGGTCAGCGACCTCACCTTCGGGGCGAGCGCGTTCGCCGTCACCTACGTCGGCGCCCGCCCGTGCTTCGTCGACGCCGAGCCGCACGGCTGGCAGATCGACGTCGACCTGCTCGGCGACGAGCTGCGCCGCCGGGCGGCCAACGGCACCCTTCCCGCCGCGGTCATCGCCGTCGACCTGTACGGCTGGATGTCCGACGGCACGACGATCTCCGGGCTGTGCGAGCAGTACGGGGTCCCGCTGATCGAGGACGCCGCCGAGGCGCTCGGCGCACGGCGCGACGGCCGGCTGGGCGGTGGCTTCGGGGCGCTGGCGACGTTGTCGTTCAACGGCAACAAGCTGGTCACCACCGGTGGCGGCGGCGCGCTGGTCGGCGACGACCTGGCACTGCTCGACCGCGCCCGCTACCTGTCGACCCAGGCCCGCCAGCCGGTGCCGTGGTACGAGCACACCGAGGTCGGCTTCAACTACCGGATGGGCAGCCTCAACGCGGCCGTCGGGCGCGGCCAGCTGCGCACGCTCCACGAGCGCATCGCCGCGCGCCGTGCGATCCACGCGGCGTACGTCGCCGGGCTGGCCGGCCGGCCCGGGGTCCAGTTCCAGACCGCAGCCGGCGACCACCAACCGAACCACTGGCTGACGACGGTCCAGTTCGGTGCCGGCGAGCCGGCCGGGCAGGCGGCGTCCACCGCCGACCGCGTCGTCGGCGCGCTGAACGGCGTCGGGATCGAGGCACGGCACGGGTTCAAGCCGATGCACCTGCAACCGGTGTTCGCCGGCGCACCGTTCGTCGGCCCCGACGTGTCCGGCCGGCTGTTCGCCACGTCGGTCTCGCTGCCGACCGGACGGCACCTCGACCACGGCGACGTCGCCCGGATCTGCCAGATCGTGCGCGAGGTATGCACCAGCTGACGGGGCCCACGCGGCCGGCGCCCCTGCACCGAGCGCCGGTCCGTGTGCTCGCCGGAGCGTCGACCGGTGCGCTGCTCGCCTGGCGAACGGCGACAGCGGCCGGGCACCTGCACGGGTGGCCGAGGGTCGCCGCGGTGGTCGTGATGGCGCTCGTCGGCGGGGCACTGGCGCCGCTCGCCCGACTCCTGCACACGCCGGGGGCGGTGCCGGCGGTGCTGCTGTGCTGGCTCGCCGCGGTGTACGGATGCGTACCGGAGACCGACCAGGTCCGCCAGGCGGCCGGGCTGCTGGCCGGCTTCGCCGCCGCCGAGGTGATCGCCCGGCATGCTGCGCCGTGGCCCGCACACCTGGTCGGCGCGGCCGGCGTGCTGTGGTGCGGCCTGTACGGCGCCACCGGGTACGCACGGGCCGAGGTCGGCGCGGTGTTCGGCGCGTGGACGGTGCTGCTGCCCGCGGCTGTCGCCACGCTGGTCCCTCCGCTGGTCGCCCGCGCGTGGCCGATCCGGTGGGCCGTCGCAGGGGTCGCCGTCGTCGCCGCACTCGCCGTGGCGCGCACCGGTGCGCTGCACCCGCCGGTGTCCGGCGCGCTGCGCAGCGCGGCGGTGGCCGCGGCGGTGTCCGCACCGGCTGCGCTGGCGGTCGCGCTGGGCGGGCGCAGCCGTCGCCGGCCGGGGTAGACCCGGCGCGCGCTACACGGCGGCGATCTCCGCGCGCATCCAGGCGACCGTCGCGGCCAGCCCGTCGGCGAACGCGGTCGGCCGGACGTCGGGAAACAGCGCACGCAACGCGGCGTTGTCGGCGGTGCTGTGGGCGACGTCGCCGGCGCGGGGTGGCTCGTGCCGGACGGCGACCGGGTGGCCGACCAGGCCCTCGATCGCGGTGATCACGTCCAGCAGGGTGATCCGTGAACCGAAGGCCAGGTTGACCGGTTGGGGGGCGACGATCCGCCGCTCGACCGCGTCGGCCAGCACCGCGCACAGCGTCCCGACGTAGGTGAAGTCGCGGCTTTGCGTGCCGTCGCCGTGAACGGTCAGCGAGGCGCCGCGCAGCGCGGCGTCGACGAAGGCCGGGATCACCGCGGCGTAGGCGTGCCCGGCGCGCTGCAGCGGCCCGAACACGTTGAAGAACCGGAACGCGAGGACCGGGAGGTCGTAGCTCGCCGCGTAGCCGAGGACGTAGCCCTCGGCTGCCAACTTGCTCGCCGCGTACGGCGAAAGCGGACGGGTCGCCAGGTCCTCGTGCTTGGGCAGGACCGGGTTCGATCCGTACACGCTGCTGCTGCCGGCGACGACCACCTGCGTGCCGTTGCGCCGGGCGGCTTCGAGCACGGCCAGCGTCCCGTCGACGTTGGCGCGATGGGTGGCCAGCGGGTCGACCACGCTGCGCGGCACGCTGCCCAGCGCGGCGAGATGGACGACCGCGTCGAGGCGATCGTCGACCAGGTGCCCGACCAACGCCGCGTCGCACACCGAGCCGCGGTGAACGCTCACCCCCACGCCGTCCAGGTTGGCGGCGTACCCGGTGGACAGGTCGTCGAGCACGTCCACGCGGTGGCCGCGGGCCGCCAACACCCGGCACAGGTTGGCGCCGATGAAGCCGGCACCGCCCGTCACCAGGACGCGCCGAGGTGCGCTGACGCCGTCGCTCACGCCGGGGTGTCGGGCGCCGAGCCGGCGTACTGGCCCGACGCCAGCAGGTGCAGCAGCCGCCCGCAGCGTGCGTTGTTCAGCTCGGCGACGTAGTGCTCGAGCATCAGCACGCCTTGCTCCAGCTGGTCGCGCCGGATCGGCAGCGGTGCCAGCCGGTTGATCGACTCGTGGTCGGTCGGGGCGCTGTTCTCGTCCGGCCTGGACAGCTGTTCTTCCAGCTTCTCGCCGGGGCGGATCCCCGTGATCCGGATCTCGATGTCCTGCCCCGGGCGGCGACCGGACAGGCGGATCATCCGCTCGGCCAGGTCGTGGATCTTGACCGGCTCGCCCATGTCGAGCATGAAGATCTCGCCGCCCCCGGCCGAGCTCATCGCCGCGGCCTGCAACACCAGCTGCACCGCCTCGTGGATGCTCATGAAGAAGCGGCTCATGCGCCGGTCGGTGACGGTGACCGGGCCGCCGGCCTCGATCTGGCGCAGGAACGTCGGCACGACGCTGCCGCGGCTGCCGAGCACGTTGCCGAACCGCACCGCGCAGTACGCCGCGTGGCGCGGCGCCCGGGCGACCAGCAGCTGCTCGCAGACGCGCTTGCTGGCGCCCATCACCGAGATCGGGTGCACCGCCTTGTCGGTGGAGATCAGCACCAGCCGGTCGACGTCGGACTCGACCGCCGCGTCGATCACGTTGGAGGTGCCGAGCACGTTGGTTGCCGCGGCCTCGGTCGGGTGCTCCTCGAGGATCGGCACGTGCTTGTGCGCTGCGGCGTGGAACACGATCGTCGGCCGGTGCTGGCGGAACAGCGCACGGATCTGGTGGCGGTTGCGGACGTCGGCCAGGCACACGTCGATCGGCCCGGTCAGCTCCGCGGCGACGTCGTGCAGGTGGGTCTCGTCGTGGTCGAGCAGGATCAGCCGGTGCGGTTCACCGGCGGCGACCTGGCGGGCGATCTCGGACCCGATCGAGCCGCCGGCACCGGTGACCAGCACGGTGCTGCCGGCGATCATCTGGCGCACGGCGCCCAGATCGGTGGCCACCTCGCCACGTCCGAGCAGATCCTCGATGCGCAGGTCGCGCATGCTGCGCAATGCCGCGCCGACGTTGACGGCCTCCTCCAACCCGGGCAGGACCTTCAACGCGACCCCGGCAGCCTCGGCGCCGTCGGCGCAGCGACGCAGCAGGTCGTGGCTCGGCGACGTGGCGGCGACGACGACCAGGTGGGCGTTGGTGGCGGTGACCACGTCGGCGAGGCCGTCCACCGGACCGGCGACGGTGACCCCGGCCACGTCACGGCCGGACAGCTCGGTGCGGTCGTCGACGAACGCGACGGGGTGGTAGCCGGACCGCGGGTCGTCGAGCATCGTGCGGACGAGGGCGATGCCGCGCTCGCCGGCGCCGACCACCACGACGCGCAGCCCCTCGTGGTGGGCGTTGCGGCGGAACGAGAACAGCCGGGATTGGAACCGGACCAACCCCATCAGGACCACGGCGATGAGGGTGCCGAGGACCACCACGGAGTACGGCAGCCGCCGATGCTGCTGCTCGGCGAGCAGCAGGACGCCGAAGATCAGCGCGCCCGACATCGCCAGGCGGCGCGCCTCGTGCACGCTGGCGTGGCGCCACAGCTTGCCGTACAGCCCGATCAGGGTGTTCGACCCGAGCACGATCGCCAGGAGCACCGGCAGGAACCGCCAGAACGCATGCCAGTAGCGGTCCGGGACGTTGCCGTCGAAGCGCAGCACGATCGCGGCGATGTACGCACCGGCACCGATCGCCAGGTCGAGGACGGCGATCACCAGATCGGAGCGGACCTGCACCGCCCGGCGGGCCATCGCGGTCCAGTACCGCGCGCGTTTGGGGTGTGTACGGCCCATCAACGTCCCTCTGCCAAGTCCCGCCCGGGTGTGAGCCTAGTCAGGGGTCGCCGCGGCGTCGAACATGCCCGGACGGGCAGGGGCGGGCCCGGGCGCGCCGGGGCGCCGGCAGCCCGCGCCCGGCGCGCCAGTACAGTGACGTCGATGGCCGCTCGGGTGATCTGGGTGGTCAAGGGCCTCGGGCCGGGGGGTGCCGAGCGCCTGCTCGCCGAGCTCGCCCGGGCCGGCCTGGCCGCCGACGCGGCCGACGAAACTGCCGCCGGCGCGCCGGGCGCGGACGTGTCGTGCGTGTACGTGCGACCGGACAAGGATCACCTCGTTGCCGACCTGGAACGCGCCGGGGTCCGGTGCGCGTGCGTCGGCGGGCGGTCTCCCGACCTCGGTTGGCCATGGCGGCTGGCGCGGCTGGTGCGCGCCTCCCGGGCCGATGTGGTGCACGTCCACGCTCCCTTGCCGGGGGCCGTGGTGCGGCTTGCCGTGCTCACGATGCGGCGCGCCGACCGCCCGGCGATCGTGACCACCGAGCACAACGCCTGGCCGACCTATCACCCCGTCACCCGGTGGGCGAACCGGCTGACGGGACGCGGCGACGCCGCCACGCTCGCCGTCTCGGCCGAGGTCGCCGGATCATTGCGGGGGAGCGCGGCGTCACGGGTCGAGGTGCTGCGCCACGGGATCGACGTCGCCGCGGTGCGTGCGTTCGCGCCGGAACGAGGCGCGGTGCGTGCCGACCTGGGGGTCGGGCCCGACGAGGTGCTGGCGATGACCGTGGCCAACTTCCGCGAGCAGAAGGACTACCCGAACCTGCTGCGGGCGATGCAGCTGCTGCTCGACCGGGCGCCCGGGCGGCCTGCGGTCCGCCTGGTCGCCGTCGGGCAGGGCCCCGGCGAGCACGCGGCGCGGGCGTTGCACGCCGCGCTGGGCCTGGGGGATCACGTCGTGCTCACCGGCTTCCGCGCCGACGCGGCGCGGCTGCTTGCCGGCGCCGACCTGTTCGTGCTCGCGTCGCGGTGGGAGGGCCTGCCCGTCGCCGCGATGGAAGCCGTCGCCCTTGGGCTGCCGGTCGTCAGCACCAGGGTCGGGGGGATCGCCGAGGCATTCACCGACGGCCACGACGCGCTGCTGGTCGCGCCAGGCGATCCGGCGGCGCTGGCCGACGCGATCGCCCTGGTCGCCGCCGACCCCGTGCTGCGCGCCCGGCTGGCGGCCGGTGCCGCGGCGCTGGCCGACTCGTTCGACGTCGGCCGGGCCGCGCGGCATCACGCCGCGCTGTACGCCCGCCTCGCACCGGCGCCGCGTGCACGGCGCGCCTCCAGAGCGCAGCCGGCGCGACGCGCACCGTCGACGTCGCCGGTAGCCGCCGGGCGCCCGCCGGCGCGCCGCACGGAACCGCAGATCCCCGTCCAGGTCCGTCCGGCGGAGCAGGCCGATCGTCCGGCTGTGCTCTCGCTCGTGGCTGCGGCGATGCACATGGAGAACGACGATCGGCTGGCCGCGCTGTACGCCTGGAAGCACGACGCCAACCCGTTCGGCCCGTCGCCGACCTGGGTCGCCGTCGCCGACGGGCAGGTGGTCGCCGTCCGGGCGATGATGCGCTGGCGGTTCCGCCGCGGCACCGAGGTGCTCACCGCGGTGCGCGCCGTGGACACTGCCACGCATCCGTCGGTTCAGGGCCGTGGGCTGTTCCGGCGGCTCACGCTGCACGCGCTCGACGAACTGCGCGGTTCGACCGACTTCGTGTTCAACACCCCGAACGGGCAGAGCCGGCCGGGCTACCTGTCGATGGGTTGGCAGATCGTCGGGCAGGTGCCGGCCGCCGCGTCACCCGTGGGCGCCGGCGGGCCGGCGGCGATGTCCAGGGCGCGGGTGCCCGCCGAGCTGTGGTCCGAACCGGTCGTCGGCCATCCGGAGGCGCGCCCGGTCGACGGCGCGCTGGCCGCCGTGCTGCACCATGGAGCGACCGGGCAGGGGCACGTGCGCGAACTGTCGACCGACACGTCGATCGACTACTGGTCGTGGCGGCTGTCGCCGGCCGACCTGCACTACCGCGTCGTGGTCGACGGTGACACCGGCATCGCGTTCCGGGTCCGCCGGCGCGGTGCCGCGCGTGAGCTCGCCGTCGTCGCCGCATTCGGCGACCCGGCGCGTTCGGATCGCTTGGCTCGCCGGGTTGCCGGGGAGCTGCGGTGCGACTACGTGCTGCGGGCCGGCCGGCCGGCGCTCGCCCGGCGGTTCCTGCCGGTGCCGGTCGGGCCGCTGCTCACCTGGCGTGCGCTGCGGTTGCCGGCGATGCCACCGATGCCCAACTGGGCGCTGTCACTGTCCGACGTCGAGCTGTTCTGACGGGTGCGCGGTGGCCGTCGGCCACCCGCCGACCAGGCCGGCGACGGCGTCGTCGACCTCGACGATCATCCGCTGGTACTCGCGGCGCCCGCCACCGAAGGGGTCGTCGATGTCGTCCAACCCGGAGTCGTCGTACGGCGCGGGCGCCTCGTACGCGCCGACCAGCCGGTCGAACCACTGGTCGACGGTCAGCTCGCGCTGGGCGAGCATCGTGGACCGCCGCGCTGCGGCGCGCAGCGTGGTCACCCGCGCTGCCGGTGCCTGCTGGCGCAGCTGGTTGGCGTGGCGCGCCGTGACCGCAAGGACCAGGTCGGCCGTGCGCAGCAGGGCCACGCTGACCTGCTGGGCGCGGTGGCGGCGCAGGTCGACGCCCTGCGTACGCGCCAGGCGGACGACGGTGCTCGTGGCCGGCTCGCCCTCGAGCGCCGCGGTGCCGCACGAGCGGACCTCGCTGGGGATCGACCGCATTGCCAGCGCGGTGCGCAGCGCAGCCTCGGCGTACGGCGAGCGGCAGATGTTGCCCGAGCAGACGATCAGGATCTGCGGCTGCGCCCCGGTCATCCCTGCCCAATGTAGTCGCCTGGTCCGAGGGCGCTCCGGTGCGCCCGACCGTTGCGGATGCGACGGTAAGAATGGCCGCGCATGGGTGTGGGGATGGGGGCGGTCCAGTCGCCGGGCGGCGGCGACGACGCCGTGGCGCACCCCGTTCGCCGTCGCCGTCGTCGTCGCCGGGTCAGCGCCACCGAGCAACGGGTGATCACGGTGGTCAGCGCCGTCGCCGGCGTGGTCGCCGCGTTCGCCCCGACGGCCCCGACGGCGTGGCGTCCGGCGAGCATCGGCTGGACCGTGTTGCTGGTCGCCGCGGTCACCTGGCTGTCGAGCACGGCGCGGTGGTGGGTGCTCGCCTTCGGGGCGATCGCCGCGACGGTGACGCAGCACCAGGTGCCGTGGGTCGTCGTCGCCGCCGCCGGGTTCGTGGTCGCGCTGGGCCTCGGCGTGGTCAACTACCGGCTGCCGGCGATGCGCTCGGTCGGCGCGGCGCTGGTGCTCAACGCCCGGGTGGCCTGGTTCCACGGTGCGCCGTCGCTGGTCACCGGTGCCGTGGCTGCGGCGTTCGCCGCCAGCGGGCTGAGCCGGCGCAACGGGCGGATCCAGCGCACCGTCCGTCGGGTCGCCATCGGCCTTGCGGTCGGCGTGGGGGTGTGCCTGGCGGGCTCGGTCGTCGCCGGTGTACAGGCCCGTGGCGCCCTGCGCGCCAGCACCCAGCAGCTGCGCGCCGCGCTGCGGGCCGTGCGCAGCGGCGACGTCCAGGTCGCGTCGGACCTGCTGCGAAGCAGCAGCGCCCAGCTGGCCACGGCACGCGATGCGTTGCAGCGGCCGTGGGCCTCGCTCGGCCTGGCCGTGCCGGTGGCCAGCCAGCAGCTGGACGTCCTGCGCCGGCTGACCGACGTCGGCGCCGACGCGGCGAGGGTGGTGTCCACGGCGATCGCCCAGGTCAACGTCGACTCGTTGCGGGTCGTCGACGGGCGCATCGACCTCGACTCGATCGCTCTGCTCGGCCCGCCGCTGCAACGCGTGCACCAGGCCGCCGTCGAACTGGACGAGGCGTTCACCCGCAGCCGGGGGGCGTGGCTGGTCGCCCCGCTCGCCGACCGCCTGAGCTCGTTCGCCGACGACCTGGCGAGCATCGTCCGCCAGACGCAGGTCGGGTCGGACGTCGTCGCCCTCGCCCCGTCGCTGCTCGGGCGCGACGGCCCGCGCACGTACTTCGTGATGTTCACCACCCCGGCCGAGGCGCGTGGCACGGGCGGGTACATGGCGACGTGGGCCGAGGTCCGCGCCGACCGCGGCACGGTCACGGTCACCCGCACCGGGTCGACGATCGACCTGATCACCGCGGACACCCGCCCCGTGCTGCAGATGCCCGACGAGTTCCATCAGCGCTACGGGCCGTACGGCGCGGGCACCGCCGGCCAGCGCAGCGCCCTCGACTACTGGTCGAACGTGACGATGCCGGCGGACTTCCCGACGGTCGGCCAGGTCGTCGCCCAGCTGTACCCGGCCAGCGGCGGTACGACGTTGGACGGGGTGCTGTCGATCGACGTGCCGACGATCGCCCGGTTCATGAGGATCACCGGACCGATCACCGTGACCGGCGTGGACCATCCGCTGACGAGCGACAACATCGTCGATTACATCACCAAGGACCAGTACGTCACGTTCGCCACCGACAGCCAGCGCGACGCGGTGCTCGCCGACCTGACCGCCCAGCTGGTCCACCACCTGTTTGGCGACACGCTCCCCGGGCCACGCGTGCTTGCCGAAGCGATCGGGCCGGCGGTCGCCGAGCGGCGGCTGGTGATGTGGTCCGCGCACCCGGACGAGGAGACCGTGCTGCGCGCCGTGGGTGCCGACGGCGGCCTGGTCGACCCGGGCACCGTGGCCGACGGGTTCCAGGTCGTGGTCAACAACGCCGGGGCGAACAAGCTGGACGCCTACCTGCATCGCAGCGTCACCTACCGGGCCACCGTCAACCGGGCGGCCTCGTTCGTCGACGGCACGCTGGAGGTCTCGCTCACCAACACGGTCGCCAACCCGGCGTCCCTGCCGGCCTACGCGGCCGGCAACCCGTACGGCCTGCCCGTCGGCACCAACCGGATGTTGCTGTCGATCTACACGGTGCTGCCGGTGATCGGCGCCGAGGACGACTCGGGCGCGGCCACCGTGTCGAGCGCCCAGGAGCACGGGTGGTGGGTGACGACCCTGGCGATCGACCTGGCTCCCGGAGCGACGCGCACGGTGCGTGTGCACGTCGCCGGATCGTTCGGCGGCGACGCGCCGTACACGCTGGTCGGCGTCCCCCAGCCGGCGTTGCTTGCCGATTCGCTGCGCCTCGAGCTACGCGGACCCGACGACCGGATCCTGGTCGACCGGGCAGGCCGGTTCGGCTCCGTGGCGCGTGTCACGCTCGACCGCTAGGCTGCCGCGACAGCGCCACCGGACTGGCGGCCGCGACTCGAGGAGCGCTCATGCGACGCCTGCTGCTCACAATCTGCACGCTGGCACTGGGAGCACTCGGGGTGGCGGCGCCCGCCGGGGCCATCGCCGGCACCACGCCGGGCACGGTGGAGTCCTATCCGCCCTCGGCAGTCGCCGTCGAGTTCGCGATCAGCTGTGGCCTGCCACCGACGATCAGCGGTGCGATCACCTCGGTCCGGCCGGGCTCCACGGTGACCATCGTGGTCACGCCGGCACCCGGCGCAGGCTGGCGCATGGCCACGCCGATCGCCACGCTCACGTCGGTCGCCGGGTCCGACGGCCGGGCGTTGTTCAGCTTCCCCCGGCCCGCCGAGGGCGTCTACCAGGTGCACGCCACGGGCATCCGCCCCGATGGTTCGGCGTTCAGCGTGACCCAACGGCTGGACCTCGAGCCGTGCCCCACGCTGCCTGCCACGGGTACCAGCTCGACGGGCCCCACGCTGACGCTCGCGGCGATGGCGTTGATGGTCGGCCTGGTGCTGGTGGTCTCCGCCCGCCGCGCCCGGCGCGCCGTCGCCTGACCGCGCCGGCCCGGCTGTGGCCGCCCGCCCGTGGCGTCAGCCGGAGGTGAGGAGGTTGCGGATCGTGGTGGCCACCGCCCCGCCGCTCGCCGCCCGTACCCGCTCCGGGCCGAGCGAGCGCAGAACCCCGAGCCAGGTGCGTTGGTCGTCGACGGTGGTCGACGGCACCACCCCCCGCAGCAGGTACGCGTCGAGCAGCGGCCCGACGACGACGAGGCCGGCGAGCGTGCCACGCCACCCGCCGTCGCAGCGCATCACCGTGGCCGTGTGCGGGTCGAGCCACCACGGTTGCCCGGCGTGGGTCTGGTGCTCGCCGTCCCGGACGCCGGCAAGGTCATCGGCGAGGACGTCGGCAGGGACATCGGCAAGGTCGTCGGCCTGGCCGGCCAGCAGGACGACCCGGCCGGCACGGCTGCGCGCCGGGGCGACGAGCCGCAGGTTGCCCGGCGGCACGTCGAAGCTGGCCAGATCGCGCCGCAAGGCGTCGACCAGGCGCGCCAGCCGTCGGCTCTCGGCAAGCGTCGTGCTGCCGTGGTACAGCGTCCCGTGGCCGAGGATCACATGCGGCGCGACGATCGAGTAGTTCGGCTCGACCTCGCCGCGGCGTTCCAC
>CAZMHG010000003.1:18183-25692 GCA_964565975.1 uncultured Ilumatobacteraceae bacterium
GTGTGCGCACCTGGGCCGCGGCCGCGGCACGGTCGACGCGCACGCCGCCGGCATGGTTGCCGACGCGGATCCTGATCGTCTCCGCCCACCCGGGGCGGATCAGCCCGCCGCCTCAAGGATCGGGAGGTTTGGGGAGCACGTCCAACCGGTCGCCCGGCAGCACCGCGTCACCGGAGGCAGGGCCGGCGGCGGGGCCGGCGCCTTCCAAGTCGTGGCCCGGGGGGCCGGCAACCGCGTCGCCGGTGCCGCTCGCCGGTCGGGCCGACGCGTCGACCAGCAGCCCGTGGGCGCTCATCTCCGCCAGTCCGGCAAGGACGTCGGCTCGGATCGTGCCCGGTTCCGTGCCGTACAGGTCGGCGACCTCGGCGACGACCTCCTCCGTGGTGCGCCGGCCGTCGACCGACGCCCAGACGATCGCCGCCGAACCGGCCAGGACGTGGGCGGTGTGGTCGTCGACGACGGCGACGTCGAACGACGGCTCGTCGAACTCGGCGACGAGCACGCCCGGCGCGACCTGCAGCACCGAGTCGGGACCGAACGGTGCCCGGGGGGCGCTCACGAGCCTGCCCCGACCGCGGCAGCAGCGCCGCCGCGGTCCGCCAGGGACCGGACGATCTGGTCGAGCAACTCGTCCGTCGGCCCCGGCGCGACCATGATCGCCGGTGTCGCGCGGGCCAAGGCCGCGGCGGCGTCGAACACGCCGCGGGCGACCGACGGCGCGTCGTCGCGTCGGTCGTTTGGCGGATCGTCGTGGTCGCGGTCCGGCTCGACGCGGGCGTGCCACAGCTGGGCGAAGGTCTCCACCGGCCGCAACGCGATCGGTCCGTCCTCGGACGGATCCAGGCCGATCACGGCGATCAGCGCGGGCACCAGGGAGCCGGTCGTCCCGTGCACTGCGACCGCGCCGAGCGCGCTGGGTGCGGCGAACAGCTCGAGCAGCTGATACCCGACAAGGTGCGGCTGGGCCTCGGCGTACAGCGCCGGCAGGTCGGTTCCGGTGACGACCACCGGCAGCCGCGCCGGCAGCACGGCGAGGTCGCCGCCGATCATCACCACGTTGGTGCACAGCGCCGTGGCGCCGCGCTGGGCGGCGTGCACCGCGCTGTATCCCGCTCGTCGGTTGACCGCGGAGACCACCAGGACGACGGAACCGTCGTGGACGAACGCGCTGCCGTGGAAGGCAGCGACGCCCTGCGCCGACAACCCGACGACCATCCGCACGACGGCATCGGCGATCGAGCTCTGGACGTACTCGTGGCCGCGGGCGACGCCGTCGACGTGGAGCACCCACGATTCCCACGGGAACTCGTGGCGCACGATGTCGATCTCGGTCGGCGCCGCGAAGCCAGTCGCGACGACGTCCGCGTGTGGCACGTCCACGTGCGGCACGCGGACGTCGGCGAACGCGTCGCCGAGGTACTCGGCCAGGTCGGGGTCGTCCGTCGTCACCCGCGCGGACCACGACCCGACACGGACGTGCAGCGGCGCGACACGTCCCTGGTCGAGCGTCAAAGTGCCTCGCCAGGAAAGTCGACGCCGCGCAGGTGGTTCTTGGTGTCGAGCACGCGCACGGCGTGGCGGGCCACCGTCGCCGGGTCGAACTCGGCATGGTCGACCAGCACGACGACCAGGTCGTGGCGGGCCAGCTCGGCGGGGGAGAAGGGCACCATGTGGGTGGCCGCGTCGGTGAGGTTGACGGCCGGCACGTGCGGGTCGCACATCGACACCGCCGCCCCGCGCAGGGCCAACTCGGTGGCCACGGCGACGCTCGGCGACTCGCGCCAATCGGACGTCCCGGCCTTGTACGCCAAGCCGAGCAGCAGCACCGAGGCGTGGGCCACTTCGATGCCGGCGGCGGCGAGGATCTCCTCGGCGCGGGCGACGACGTAGACGGGCATCGACGCGTTGATCTGGTTGGCCAGCTCGACGAAGCGGACGTCGCGTCCGGTGCGCTGCTTGACCTGCCACGACAGGTAGCTCGGGTCGATCGGCAGGCAATGGCCGCCCACCCCGGGACCGGGCGTGAAGCGCATGTACCCGAACGGCTTGGTCGACGCCGCGTCGATCACCTCCCAGATGTCGACGCCGAGATCGCGGGCGACGACGGCGAGCTCGTTGACCAGCGCGATGTTGACGTGGCGGAACGTGTTCTCGAGCAGCTTGACGAGCTCGGCCGCGGCGGTGGAGGACACCTCGACGGTGCGCTCGACCAGGTCGTCGAAGAACGCACGGACGGCGATCCGGGACGCGTCGTCGATCCCCGAGATCACCTTCGGTGTCCGGCGCAGGTCCCACTCGCGGTTGCCCGGGTCGATCCGTTCGGGCGAGTAGCCGAGGTGGAAGTCGGGCCCGGCGCGCAGGCCGGAGCCGGCCTCGAGGATCGGCGCCAGCAGCTCGGTCGTCGTACCGGGGTAGGTGGTCGACTCGAGGATCACGGTGGCGCCACGGCGCAGGAAGGGGGCGAGGGTCCGGCCGGCCTGCGCGACGTGGGACAGGTCGGGTCGCCCATCGGTCAGCGGGGTCGGCACGGAGATGACCGCGATGTCGAACCCTTCGAGGTGCGCGGCGTCGTCCGTGGGCAGGTAGCCGGCATGCAGCGCCGCGGCGATCTGCTCGTCGGCGACGTCTTTGACGTAGCTCGTGCCCCGGCGCAGTGAGGCGATGCGCGAGGCCGACACGTCGAATCCCACCGTGCGGTACCCGGCGTCGAGCGCGGCCAGCGCCAGCGGCAGCCCGACGTACCCCTGACCGATCACGACGACACGTCTCGCGGTCATGACCGCTCAGGCTACCCGTGGCCATCGCGGCGCGGGGCGTGATGCAACGCCCGGCGGGCCGGCGCGATCGCAGCCGTCCGGCAGAGGCGTGCGAGTAGCGTGACGGCGATGCGCGGGACGACGTGGGCCGGCTCGGAGACGTTCCGCCGGCTCGCCGGCCCGCACCGGCCGCTGATCGCCGGCCTGGTCGCCAGCGCCGCCGCCGGCGGCACCGCCGAAGCCGCCCTGCTGGTGATGGTCAGCCGCCCCGCGCTCGGCGTGGCCAACGGCCGGCGCGAGATCAGCCTCCTCGCCGGGCGCGCCCTGCCGCTGAGCGGCGCGATCGCGGTGATGGCCGCACTGCTCGTCGTGCGCGCCGTGTTGTCGCTCACCGCCGCCTGGGCGTCGGTCACGTTGTCGGTGCGCGGCACGACCGTCACCCGCCAGCGGGTCGCCGACGCGTTCACCGCCGCCGACTGGCCGACCATTGCGGCGATGCCGGCCGGACGCTTGCAGGAGTTGGTGTCCTCGTACGCCAGCGCGTCCACCGCGGTGCTCGGCGGGTTCGCCGGGGTCCTCGTCAACGTCCTCAGCCTGGCGACGTTGATGGCCGTGTCGGTGCTCGTCAACCCACTGGCGACGGTCGGCTTGATCGTGGTGATGATCGTGTTGAGCCTGGTCCTGTCGCCGATCCGGAACCGCATCCGGTCGCGGGCCAAACTGGCCTCGTCGGCGCAGCTGGAACTGTCCGCCGGGGTTTCCGAGCTCGCCGGTCTGGGCATGGAGATGCACGCGTTCGGCGTGCGCGGCCCGTTCCGCGAGCGGCTCGGCACGCTCATCCGCAGCATGGCCAAGCCGTGGCGACGGTCGTTGCTGATGGCCAGCGTGTTGGCCCCGGCGTACACGTTCGTGGCCTACGGGGCGATGATCGCCGCGCTCGGGCTGGCCTCGCTGGCGGCGCGGGACAACCTCGACAGCGTCGCCGCGGTCCTGCTGGTGATGATGCGCTCGCTGAGCTATGGGCAGGCGCTGCAGGGTGCCTACGGTGGGATCGCGGCCAACGCCGCCTACCTGGACACGCTCGAGTCGGCGATCGACTCGATGCACGCCGGCGCCGCGCCGTCCGGCGATCGGGCAGTGGCGAGTCACCCGCGGATCACCTTCGACCACGTCAGCTTCGCCTACGACCGGGACGTCGTGCTGCACGACGTGAGCTTCGACATCGCTCCCGGCGAGCTGATCGGCGTCGTCGGCCCGTCCGGCGCGGGGAAGAGCACGATGGTCCAGTTGCTCCTCGGGTTGCGCGCACCCACGTCGGGCGAGGTCCGCCTCGGCGGCGTGTCGATGGCCGATCTGGATCACGCTGCGTGGACCGCGCACAGCGCCTACGTCCCCCAGGACGCCCGGATGATGACCGGGACGGTGGCCGACAACGTCCGGTTCTTCCGCCAGGGGATCTCCGACGAGGCCTGTCGGGCCGCGCTGCGCGCCGCGCACCTGGACGACGAGCTGGGCGGCGGCGATCCGCTGCTGCACGACCTCGGCCACCGCGGCGACAAGCTCTCCGGCGGTCAGCGCCAGCGGCTGTCCATCGCCCGGGCCCTCGCCGGTTCGCCCGAGCTGGTGGTCATGGACGAACCGACCTCGGCGCTCGATCCCGCATCCGAGGCGGCCATCCGCCGGGCAGTGGCCGAGCTGCGCGGCCGGGTCACCGTGGTGATCATCGCCCACCGCATGTCGACCCTCGACGCCTGCGACCGGATCATGGTCCTGCAGGACGGTGTGCTGCGCGGCATCGGCGAGCCGGCCGAGCTGGCGGCGACCAACGCGTTCTACCGCGAGGCGTTGGAGCTCGCCGGGATCAGCGCGCCGGCGGGCGGGTGAGCGCGGTGAGGATCATGTACGTGATCGACAGCCTCGGGGCGAGCGGGGCCGAGCACTCCACCGCGGCGATGTTCCCCCTGCTGCGCGACCGTGGCCACCAGGTCAGCGCCAGCACGCTGTACGACGCCGGGTTCGGCGACGAGGAACGGCTGCGTGCCGCGGGCTTCGACGTCCGCCCGTTGACCGCCGGTTCGTTCGCCGGCCGGGTGCGCGAGCTGCGCCGGCGGATCCGCACCGAGCGCCCCGACGTGGTACACACCGCGCTGTTCACCGCCGACATGACCGGACGGCTGGCGGCGATCGGGACCCCGGCCCGGGTGGTGTCGAGCATGGTCAGCACGCCGTACGACGCGCAACGCCTGGCCGGCGCGGCCGAGCCGCGGTGGAAGCTGCGTGCCGTGCAGTTGCTCGATCTGGTCACCGGCCACGCCGCGGTCGATCGGTACCACGCGGTGTCCGAGGGGGTCGCGGCGACGAACCGGCGCTCGCTGCGTCTCGCCGCCGACCGGGTGGTCGTCGCCCACCGCGGCCGGTCGGCCGACCAGCTTGGTCGGTGGAGCGCGGCGCGGCGACAGCGGGTGCGCGCGTCGTTGGGAATCGGGGTCGGGCAGCCCGTGGTGCTTGCCGCCGGCCGCCAGGAACACGCCAAACGGCACGTCGACCTGGTCGACGCGGCCAACGTGCTCGCCCGCCAGTTCCCTGACGTGGTCGTGCTGATCGCCGGACGCGAGGGCAACGCCAGCGCCGCTCTGGGCGCGCGCCTGGCGCAGCTGCCGCTCGCCGCCACGCACGTTCGCCTGCTCGGTCATCGCCACGACGTGCCCGACCTGCTCGTGGCCGCCGACGTGCTGGCGATCCCCTCGGCCTACGAGGGAACGGCCGGCGTGGCCATCGAAGCGATGGCCCTGCGATGCCCGGTCGTGTGCACCGACGTGGTCGGCGTGCGCGGCGTGCTGCGTTCCGGCGACAACGCGATCCTGGTGCCGCCGCGGCAACCCGCGGCGCTCGCCGCGGCGCTCGCCAAGGTCCTGTCGGGTCCCCAACCGGCCGGCCACCTGGCCGACGCCGGCGAGCGGGACTTCGCCGCCCGGTTCACGATTGCCGCGTCCACCGAGGCGATGCTCGAGGTCTACCGGCAGGCCTGCGCATGAGTGCACCCGCCAGCGTGCACGACCGGGTGCTGGGGTGCCGCCCGCTCGCCCGGCTGTGGTCGGCGGCGACCCGGCGCAAGCTGCGCGTCCTCACCTACCACGACGTGGCCAACCCTGTAGCCCTGGCCGCCCACCTGGACGAGCTCGTCGCCCAGGGGTACACCTCGGTGACCGGGCCCGACGTCGACGCCGTGCTGTCCGGGCGGTCGCCGGCCCCGGCGCGGGCCGTGTGGATCACCTTCGACGACGGGGCGATCGGCGTCGCCGAACTGGCCCAGCCGCTGCTCGACCAGCGCGGCTTGCGGGCCACCGCGTTCGTGTGCGCCGGCCTGTTGGACACCGATCAGGCGCAGTGGTGGACGATCGCCGAGCGCGCCGAGCAATACGGTCTCGCCCCGCTCGAACCCGGCGCCGCGGCGGGCACGGTGGCACTGGCGACGCGATGGAAGCGCCTCGCCGACCCGGCACGCAGGGCACGGGTCGTCGAGGCCCGGCGACGCCTGGTCCAATCCGGCCACGCCGACACCGACCGGCAGTGGACGGCCGGCGACGTGGGCCGGTGGGTCGCCGCGGGCCACGAGATCGGCAACCACTCGTGGGACCATCCGTGCCTGGACCAGTGCGCACCGGACGAGCAGGTCGACCAGGTCCGCCGGGCACACGACGAACTGACCCGGCGCCTCGGCCACCCACCGATCAGCTTCGCCTGGCCGAACGGCGACCCGGCCCCGGCGGCCCTGGCGACGCTCGACGAACTGGGCTACCGGCTGGTGCTGGCGTGCGATCATCGGCTGACGCCATGGGCCGGCCGGCACGTCGATCGACGGCACCTGTCCCGCCTGCGCATCGACAGCGACGATGCCCCTGACCGCTTTCGTGCCGTGCTCTCCGGCGGGCACAGCGCGGTGTTCCACCTGCGCCGGCGGGTCCGCCGATGACCCGCGACTTTGACGTGCGCCTGGCCACGCCGGACGATCGCCCCGCGGTCGGCGAGGCCCTCGCCCAGGCCTACGGGCGCCCGTTCGCCACGACCTTCCTGGCGTGGAAGCACGACGAGTCGCCGTGGGGCCCGTCGGCGTGCCACATCGCCGTGGACGACGGCGGCTTGCTCGGCGTGGTGTTCTTCCAGCGCTGGCCGCTGACGATCGACGGTGTCCCGCTGTCCGGGTTCCGTCAGGTCGACGGTGCCACCACGCCACGTGCCCAGCGGCGTGGTGTGTTCCGGGCGATCGGCGAGTCGATGCTGGCGACGGCCGCGGCACCATCCCTGGTGTTCGCCACGGCGACGCCGGAGGCGTGCGCGGCGCACGTCAAGAACGGCGCAACCACGCTGGCCCCGATCACCTCGTGGGTCGTGCCGGTCGTGCCGCGCCCGGCCCGACTGACCGGCGGCGGTGCGCAGGACGCGGTGCTCGGCACGTGGGTGGCGCCCGCGCAGGGCATCGCCACGGCGTGGGACACGCCGGCGCTGCGCTGGCGCATCGACCCGCGCAGCGGCTGGCGATACCACACCGTCGCCCTGGCCGACGCCGATCAGCCGCACGGTCTGATCTACCGCGTGGTGGGCCGCGGCGTGCGACGGGCGATCGCAGTCGTGGCCTCGTGGGGCCCGCGCCCGCTCGTCGAGCGCGCGCTCGGCGCGGCCGCGTGGCAGGCGCGCGTCGCCGTCGCGTTCCGCTACGAGCCGTTGCCCGCAGGCGCGCTGCATCGCCGGATGC
>CAZMHG010000004.1:0-16094 GCA_964565975.1 uncultured Ilumatobacteraceae bacterium
GGCGCTCAGAAGCCGGCGAAGCAGCGCTCGAGGGCCTGGGCGACCTCGTCGACGTCGGCGTCGGTCAGGCACAGCGGCGGCACCAGGCGCAGGATGTTCTTGTGCGCCCCCGACTTGCTGACCACCAGGCCCTGCTCGCGCGTGCGCTCGAAGATCTCGGCTACAACGAGGCGCAGGTCAAGGCCTTTGCCGCCGAATACGAAGTGCAGGACGGACCGAACGCCGACGGCGAGATGTTCACCCGGCCGGCCATCCCGTCCGACTACTTCCCGCGCTCGTGGAACTGGCACAACTTCATCGACGTCTGGCGCGGTGTCAACACGCCCGGCCAGCAGGTCCAGTCGATTGCCGGGTTCATGAAGAACACGCTGATCATCGCCGGAGGAGCGACGCTGATCGTCCTGCTCGTGTCGTTGCCGGCGGCGTACTACACGGCGCGCAACAAGTACCGGGGGCGCAACGCGTTCCTGCTGCTGGTGCTGATCACCCAGATGTTCGCCCCGACCGCGCTGGTGATCGGCATCTACCGTGAGGTCGTCGCTCTCGACCTGGTCAACACCTACACCGCGGTGATCCTGGTCAACGCGGCGTTCAACCTGGCGTTCTGCATCTGGATCATGACCGACGTGTTCTCCGGTATTCCCGTCGAGATCGAAGAGGCCGCCAGCGTGGACGGCGCGACCCGCCTGCAGATCCTGCGCAAGGTGACCCTGCCGCTGGCCGCTCCGGGGATCATCACGGCCATCGTGTTCACGTTCATCGCCGCGTGGAACGAGTTCGTCGTCGCGCTCACCCTGACCGGCGACGACAAGCAGCCGCTCACCGTGGGGATCACCGGCTTCATCGGCCTGTACAGCATCCAGTGGCAGTACCTGTTCGCCGCGTCGCTGATCGCGATCGTCCCGGTCGTGATCCTGTTCGCCTCCATCGAACGGCACCTCGTGGGCGGACTGACCGCCGGCGCCGTGAAGTAGCGGGGTCTACGCGACCAGCTTGTAGACCACGAACGCGATCAGCACGACCGCGACGACCATGATCGCGATCGACGCCAGGCCGTCCCGGTTCTGGCGATCCGACGCGCCGCGTGCAGGTTCCACGTGGCGAATCATGTCATGGCCCGGCGCCCGCCGATGTACCCGCTGACAGCCGCACTCACCGCGGCGGCGGTGGGCCGCCGATCGAGTGATCGACGCCCTCCCAGCCCGACGCGAACCGGCGGGTGAACTCGACCGTTCGCCATCCGGCGAGCTGCGCCCGCCCGACGTTGACGCCGTAGCGCCCGAAGGGCAGCGGGTCCGCCGTGACGTCGTGCGCGTCGGTCCACCCGTCGTGGCCGAGGTGCACGACGAACGGCTGGTCGGCCTCGATCAGCAGGTCGGTCGCCGGCGGGATGTCGTCGATCGGCGTGCTGTCGCGCCACGACCAGCGCGCCGCCGCGCGAGCCGATAAATACCGCTCGGTGACGGCACGCGGTGCGTCGATCGGTGCGCCGCGCGCCGCCAGCGTGGCCAGCTTGACGAACTCGGCGTGCGCCCAGACCAGCGGCATCGCGCTACCGGTCGGGCGGCCAGGAACCAGGCCCCGCTCGGGGATCGGGTCGCTGTCCCACACCTGTTCGGGGATCAACCCACCGCTGCTCATGCAGCGCTGCATCGTGCGCAGGTACGGGGCGACGTCGTCGCCCATCGCCCACGCCAGGTGGCCACGCTCGCCGGCCAGCAGCGGCCAGCCGCGCCCGATCCCCGACCCGTCGAACGCCGAGCCGTCGGCATGCTCGCCGTACCCGTCGTGGTCGTAGCGGTGGAACACGTCCCCGGACGGCGTGGCGACACGCAGCACCGCGTCGACGACGCGCACCGTGTTGCGGATCCGTGGGTCGTCACCGGAACGCAGCCCGAGGCGGACGAGATACGAGAACTCCATCGAGACGTGCTCGTTGGCGGCGACGCGTAGGTCACCCTGGTTGCGCACCTCGACGAAGCCCTGCAGCCCGCCGTCGTCGGGTTGCACGACGCGCACGTAGTAGCCCTCGACGCCGCACCTCGCGGCAAGAGGCGTCCCGGTTGCGTAGCACCAGCCGTCCAGGCGGGCGTTCCACTCGTCGGCCAGAAGCAGCGCCTCGTCGCGCTCGGCGGCCTCCAGCCAGGCCGCGCCGGACACCAGCGCGGCAACGGCAACGGCGACGGTGAACGGGTTGATCCCCGGGTTCTCCTCCCACCGATCCTGCTGGGTCGCCGGCCCGTGGCTGGCGACGAACCCGACGGCCCGGCGGATCATCGCCGGGACGCCGTGCACCAGCCCCGGGCACATCTCGGCGACCTTGGCCGCAAGCACCACAGGGAACGCCGCCTCGTCCAGTTGCAGCCCGTGCCAGTAGACGACACCGCTCGGGTACTCGTTCTGCACCCAGTGACCGTCGGCCTGCTGCGTGGCGACGAAGCGGCTGAGCACGTGCACGGCGTCGTCGTACTGGCCCACGGCGAGCATGCCCAGCGCCGACAGTGCGGCGTCACGCGGCCAGACCAAGTGGTAGCCACCAGGCGAGTCCGACGTGTTGCCCCACGGCACGCTCAACGAGGCGGCGATCGCGCCGGGATAGGTGCGGTCCTCGTGGGTCTTGATCACGCCGGCCGACGTGAGCACCGACTCGCGGAACTCGGGGTCGACGCCCTCCAGCCGCAGCCGCGCGGCCCACGCCTGCCAGCGGGCGACGAAGTCGGCGCAGGCGGCGTCGAACCCTTCGGCCAACGCCGAGCGGGCCAACGTTCGTGCGCCGACCGGCGAGTTGGAAAAGGCCAGCGCGAGCACACCGGACGAATCGCCGGCCATCGCCGTCAGGGCGACGTTGCCCGGCCCGGCGACTTCGTACGCCCACGTCAGCGAGCCGTGCCGGGCGAGGTCCTGCCACCCGTCGGACGTCCCGACGACACCCACACTGCACTGCCTCAGCGGCACGTCGGCGGTCAGGCACATCGCCACGTCCCCGCACACGGTGTGCAGCGCACCGTCGTGGACCGCGGCGATGTTCTGCGTGCCGGTGCCACCGAGGTGCGGCGCGGCGATCACCACCAGCGAGTACGGCCCCTCCACACTGAACCGGATCAGCAGCACGTCGCGGCGCGGGTCGGGCAGGGGCTCGATGGTGAGGGTGTAGTCCGCGCCATGGTGGGCGATGGTCGCCGCCGGCATCACCGGCCGGCCGAGGCGCACCTCGTAGTTCATCACCCGCTTGAGGTCGATCCAGCCGGTCGGACCGACGAGATACAAGGTGAGATCGCGCAGTTCCGGCTCGCCGGTCGACGGCCAGTAGACCTCATTGATCACCCCGTGGCCGACCGTGGCCCACAGCCGCGAGCGACCGAGACTGGTGCTCACCAGGTCCTTGTCGCTGCTGCACCACGTGGGCGCCAGCGACGCGCCGTCCGACGGGGCGACGAGGTCGGTCACCTGCCCGAGACTAGAGCGCTGCCACGGTCCTTGGTGGGGCGCCGCCCTGGCGCGGATGTGATGATGAGCGGGTGACGACATCGACACCTTCAGTCGTGGGCATCGACATCGGCGGCAGCGGGATCAAGGGTGCCGCCGTCGACCTCGCGACCGGAACGTTGGCCGGCGATCGCGTTCGTGTCCCGACACCGCAACCGGCGACGCCACGAGCCGTCGCCCACGCCGTGCGCGACGTCCTCGAGCGGATCGGTGTCGACGGGCCGGTCGGGATCACGGTGCCGGCCGTCGTGCGCAACGGCATGGTCGAGAGCGCGGCGAACATCGACGAGTCGTGGATCGGCACCGATGCTGACGCACTGTTCACCGAGGTCACCGGGCGCAGCGTGACAGTCGTCAACGACGCCGACGCGGCCGGTCTGGCCGAGGTGCGCTACGGCGCGGGCAAGGGGCGCAAGGGCGTCGTGCTGGTGCTCACGCTCGGCACCGGCATCGGCAGCGGCCTGTTCGTCGACGGCAAACTGGTCCCCAACTCCGAGCTCGGCCACCTGGAGCTGAAGAAGGTTGGCGACGCCGAGGACTGGTGCGCGGCGTCGGCACGCGAGCGCGAGAAGCTGGATTGGAAGGCGTGGGCCAAGCGGCTGCAGAAGTACTTCAGCCTGGTCGAGTCGGTGATCTGGCCGAGCCTGATCATCATCGGCGGCGGGGTCAGCGACAAGCACGCCAAGTTCTTCCCCTACCTCAAGCTGCGGACCGAGATCGTTCCCGCTGCGCTGGAGAACGAGGCCGGCATCGTCGGCGCGGCGATGGCCGCCGCCGAGCGCGTCGCGTAAACGGTCCGCAGCCGACG
The DNA here is from genome assembly GCA_964565975.1 of uncultured Ilumatobacteraceae bacterium. Lineage (GTDB taxonomy): Bacteria > Actinomycetota > Acidimicrobiia > Acidimicrobiales > Ilumatobacteraceae > JAKOUY01. The sequence continues at coordinate 4,295 of CAZMHG010000004.1, forward strand.
CGGCGCTGCCGACTGCGATACTGACGCCATGAGCGACGCCGACCCCACTGCACAGGACGAGACCGCCGAAGATGTGACCGACGCCGAGTTGGAAGCGTACGACGTGGACCACGACGGAAAGATCGGCATCATCGATCGCGAGCGTGCCCAGCTCGGCCTCGTCGACGCCCGCCTGGAAGAGATCGCCCACGACGGCGGCATCAAGGGCAAGCTGGCCGATGCCGCCCACCACCTGCTGGACAAGATCGACAACGACTGAGGCCGCGCCCGGGCCCCACGCCGTGGCACCACGACTGCTGGCGGGCGCGGTGTCGCGTTGGTGCACCGACCCGTACAGCCGCGGCGGGTGGAGCCTGCTGCGCGTCGGGTCGACGCCGGACACCCGCCGGACCCTCGGCCGGCCGTTCGGCAGGGTGATCCTCGCCGGCGAGGCGACGCACCCGACGCAGGCCGGCATGGTGCACGGCGCGTACGAGCAAGGCGTCGCCGCGGCACGCCACTGGCTGGCCGCCGGGTGCCGCCGGGTGGCGGTCGTCGGAGCCGGGCCGGCTGGTGCCGGCGCGGCACGCACGCTGGCCGACGCCGGTGCCAGCACCGTGGTCCTCGAGGCACGTGACCGGATCGGTGGTCGGGTGTGGACCACCGTCGTCGGCGGCAGCGACCGGCACGATCCCGGCCGGCGGGCGGTGACCATGGAGCTGGGCGCGAACTGGCTGCAGCAGGGCGCGCGCAACACCCTGGCGCCGCTCGCCGCGGCAGGCGGCCTGGCCACCGTCGACACCGACTTCAACGCGCCGCTCGTGCTGCGGACCGGGCCGGCGTCCACGCCCGTCGCCACACCGGCCGGCAGCGACGCACTGATCGCCGAGTTCCGGGCGCGCTGCGCGGAGGCGGGCGCCGACCGCTCGCTGGCCGACGTCGTCGCCGAGATGTGCGCCGCCGCGTCGCCGACGGCCGACCGGCCATGGACCGCGGCCGACGTGATCGACGTGATCGACGGCGCGGTCACGGCCGACACGGGCGCTCCGCTCGACACGCTCTCGGCGCGCTACGGCTTCGAGCCGGGGGTCGGCGACGGCGACCGGTGGATCGTCGGCGGGTACGGGCAGCTGCTCGACGACCTGTTCACGGGCATCGAGATCGAGCTCGGCTGCCCGGTGACGCGCATCGAATGGGACGAATCCGCGGTCCGACTCCTCGGCGCGTCCGACAGCGCGTCCGACGGCGCGGCCGTGTGGGAGGCCGACGCGGCGATCGTCACGGTGCCGTCCGCCGTGCTCGCCTCGGGTGCGCCGCGCTTCGATCCACCGCTGCCAGCGGCGCAGGCCACGGCGTTGCACGGGCTCACCGTCGGGCAGGTGGAGAAGGCCGCGCTGGTCTTCTCCACACGCTTCTGGCCGGTCAGCGCCACCGGCTTGCTGCACATCCACGGCCCCCGGGCGGGTGACGTGTCCGAGTGGTTGGACCTGACCGACACGGTCGGCACACCGGCGATCACCGGGATCTTCGTCGGTCCCTGGGCCACGGAGCTGTGGTCGGGCGACGACCGGGCGGTGGCCCAGGCCGTGGGTGACGTGCTCGCCGCGGCCCGTTAGTCGCGCAGCACGAGGGCAGCGAGTGCCGACACGAACACGACGAAGCCGATCGCGGCCATCAACGCCGTGCGCGCCACGGGCGCTCTCGCCGGGCGCTTCTCGCCGGGCGCCGGTGCCGGCGGGCGGACGATGGCCAGGATGTTCCCGGCAAACAGCGCCCCGCCCAGTGCGAGCAGAATCCACACAATCAGGTCCTTGCCGAGAAACAGCGAATCGTCAGCACCGAGCACCGTTCCAGTGTGCCGCAACACGGCCGCTGCTCGCCCGTCCGACAGGGCCGCGGCGACCGACTCAGATGCCGCGTGCGGCGTCACCGAACTTGGTGTACTGGCCGCGGAACACCAGCTTGACGGTGCCCGTCGGGCCGGCGCGATGTTTGGCGATGATCAGCTCGGCCAACGCCTTGTTGTCGAGGTTCTCCGGGTGGTACACCTCGTCGCGGTACAGGAACATCACCACGTCGGCGTCCTGTTCCAGCGAGCCCGACTCGCGCAGGTCGGACAGCATCGGCTTCTTGTCGGCGCGTTGTTCCAGGCCACGGCTCAGCTGGCTGAGCGCGACGATCGGCACCTTCAACTCGCGGGCCAGGATCTTGAGGCCGCGGCTGATCTCGCTGACCTCCAGCTGGCGGTTCTCGGCGCTGGCGCCGCCACTCATCAGCTGCAAGTAGTCGATCATGATCATCGCCAACCCGCCAAAGTGCGCCTTGACCCGCCGCGCCTTGGCGCGGATCTCCATCACCGTGACCCTCGGGTTGTCGTCAAGGAACAGCGGCACCTCCAGGCGGCCGTACGCCTTGGCGATCCGGCTCCAGTCCTGCTCGTTCAGCCGGCCACTGCGCATCGCCCGCGAGTCGACCTCGGCCTCGGAGCCGAGGATGCGCTGGGTCAGCTCGAGGTGACCCATCTCCAAGCTGAACACGAGGACCGGCAGGCGGGTCGTCTTGGCGATGTTCACGGCCATGCCCAACCCGAGAGCCGTCTTGCCCATCGCCGGGCGGGCACCGATGATGTTCAGCGTCGACGGCTGCAGGCCGGACAGCTGCTCGTCCAGGTCGTTGAAGCCGGTGGCGACCCCGGTCAGCGTGTCGCCGCGCTCCTGGGTCTCCTGGAGGTGATCCATCGTCACGGCGAGCAGGTCGGACAGCTCGCGGGTGGTGTCGACGACTCGCCGATCGGCGATCTCGAACATCCGCGCCTCGGCCTCGTCGATCGCTTTATCCACATCGTCGGGACCGCTGAACCCCATCTCGGCCAGCTCGCCGGCGACACCGATGAGACGCCGCAGCAGCGCCGTGTCCTGGACGATCTTGATGTACCGGCCGACGTTGGACACCGCCGGCGTGGCGTTCTGCATCTCCAGCAGCAACTGCGATCCACCGACCGCTTCGAGCAGTCCGTTGCGACGCAGCTCGTCGGCCACCGTCACGGCGTCGACCGGTTCGCCGGTCTTCGTCAATCCCTGGATCGCCGCGTAAACATGCTGGTGAGCAGGCTTGTAGAACTCGTCCGTGAGCAATCCGGACTCTCCGGCGTGGTTGACCGCGTCGCGTGACAAGAGCATCGCTCCGAGCACGCTTTCCTCGGCGTGGAGGTTGTGCGGAGGGACGCGACCGTCACCCTGGCGGAGCATCCGCGAGGCGCCGGAGTCGCGATCGGGACGGAACTCAGCCATGGCCGCAGGATCTTGCCTGAAGGTGCCTGTGGATCGCCAGAGGGATGACCATGTGAGTTTCCGGTGGGTATGCCGATGCGATGGTGTGGAATTCGATGTGGAAAAGTCGGCCGCTGCACGCGTCGCCCACAGCCGGCGTGAAGGACACGTTCCCGGTTGGGCGGCGGGCCGGAAACCGCCCAGATGGACGAACCCACGTCGTGCCCGAAGAGCACACGAGGGGGCCGACCATGGGCCGACCCCCTCGATGTGCCGAGTGCTCGGGTCGTACCGAGTGCTTGGCGTGCCGCGTGCTTGGCGTGCTACTTCTTGATCACGTCGACCGTGATCGGGAACTCGACGTCGGCGTGCAGCTTGGCCGCCACCTGGTGCTGCCCGACGGTCTTGATGTGGTCGACGTGCAGCTTGCGGCGGTCGAGCTTGATGCCCGTCTGGGTCTCGACGGCCGAGGCCACGTCGGCGGCGGTCACCGAGCCGAACAACTTGCCTTCGGCACCAGCCTTGGCCTGGATCGTGATCGTCTTGGCGACGAGCGTGGTCGCAACGGTCTGCGCGGATTCGCGGTCGGCCTGGTCGCGCAGGTCACGGGCCCGGCGCATCGCCTTGGCCTGGGTGACGGCACCATCGGTGGCGACGAGCGCCAAGCCCTTGGGCAGCAACAGGTTGCGGGCATAGCCGTCGGACACCTCGACGATGTCGCCGCGCTTGCCCAGTCCCTTGCGGTCGGAGCGGAGGATCACCTTCATCGGTCAGGCCCCCGTCGCGTCGGCGTTGTTGTCGGCTGCGGTGTCCTCGGGCGCGTCCTGGTCCGCAGCCGCGGCTGCGGCCTGGTCCCCACGACGGTCGTTCTCGCCCCGCGGCGGGCGGGTGCGGGTCTGGGCGACACGCTTGGTGTACGGCAACAGGGCCATCTCTCGGGCGATCTTGATCGCCTGGGCGATGTCGCGTTGCTGCTGGACGTTGTTGCCGGTGACCCGGCGGTTGCGGATCTTGCTGCGGTCGCTGACGAAGCGTGTCAGCAGGTTGACGTCCTTGTAATCGACGTACTCGACCTTGTCGGTGACGAGGACGCTGGTCTTCTTCTTGAACTTCTTGTTGCTCGCGTCCTTGGGGGCGCGAGCCCGGTTCTTCTTGCTGGTCATGGGAGTTCTTTCTCGAACGAGTAGCGGGGGTCAGTCGGGCAGGGGATCAGAACGGCTCTTCGTCGCCGTACACAGGGTCCGGGGCGCGGTTGGCAGCCTGCGAGCCGCCGCCGAACCCACCGGACGAACCGGAACCACCACCTTGGCCGCTGCCGCCCTCGCGGGCGACGCGCTCGACCTCGGCACGGGCCCAACGAAGCGACGGCCCGATCTCGTCGGCGATGACCTCGACGATGCTGCGCTTGTCGCCTTGCGGCGTGTCCCACGAGCGCTGCTCGAGGCGGCCGGTGACGACGACGCGCATGCCCTTGGTGAGCGACGCGGCGCAGTTCTCGGCCAGCGTGCCCCACGCGACGACGTTGAAGAACGACGTCTGCTCCTGCCACTCGCCGTTTTGCTGCCAACGGCGGTTGACGGCCAGCCCGAAGCTGGCGTTGCCCCGCCCACCCGTGGTGAAGCGGATCTCGGGATCTTTGGTCAGGTTGCCAACGACGGTCACGTTGCTGTCGGCCATGGTGATGCCTCCTGGTTGAAGCCGCCGTGGATCAGGCGGCCGAGCCGATGCCGCGGCGAGCCGCCTCGGCGTCCGGCAGACGGATGAGCTTGTGGCGGACGATGTCGTCCGCGATGCGGAGCTGGCGCTCGAAGTCGTCGAGTGCGCCACCGGGAGCCTCGAGATTGAGCACGACGTAGTAGCCGTACTCCTTCTTGTTGATCGGGTAGGCGAACTGGCGCTTCCCCCACCAATCGGGCTTGCCGTGGATCGTTCCACCAGCGGCGGTGATCGAGTCGGTGAGCGACTTCGTCCACGCCTGGGCCTGAGTCTCCTCGACGTCGCCGTCGACGATGACCATCAATTCATACGCACGAACCATGCGTGCAACCTCCCTTCGGACCCGGCAGTACCGGGGCCCCGTACCGGGGCAGGGCCAATATGACCGGACAAGCATAGCGTCCGGTCTGGACGGCCGGCGGGGGCTGCCGGTCGGTGGCCCGGGCGGCAGATCCGGCCGACGAACCGGGTTGACGAACCGGGTGGATGGCCTCGGTCGATGGATGGCGTCATACACGAACGATGGCAGAGGGGTATGACGCGGTTTCGGCGGCGCGGCGCTGCGCCCCGGAAGCACCGTGGGATCTACCGTGCGCAGGTGGACCTGATGCAGTGGATCGCCGCCGACCTGGCCGGGGTGCGTGCGAAGCTGACCAACGGCGTACTCGCCCTGATCCCCGAGCACCGCTGGAGCGAGCACGCCGATGGCGGCGGCTCGTCGGTCAACCACCTGCTGGTCCACCTCGCGCGCCATCAGGATCTTGCCGTTGCGACGGCGATCGGCGGGCGTGCGCCGCTGTTCGCCGCCCATGCCGACGCACTGGGTGTCGCCGACCGGCCGGGCGCTGCGCTGGCCGAGCGCGAGGACACCACGGTCACCGCCGATCTCGCGCCCGCCGCCCTGCGCGCCTACGTGGACGCGGTCTTCGAGGCCACCGACGCGCTGCTCGCCGGACTGGAGCCGGGCGCATTGGACGAGCGTCCGGCCGTCCGTGAACGGCTCGCCGGGCCGGGCCGTGTCGACCCGGTCGAGGTCGGCTGGCTGCACGAGATGTGGGGGTCGGCAACCGTCGGCTGGCTGGTGCAGTGGCCGGTGATCGGCCACGCCAACGCGCACATCGGCGAGCTGATCTCGGTGCGCAACCGGATGGGTCTCAGCCCGTTTTGACGTCGCCGCGATCCGGACCTGGCGGTCACCGCGATCCGGATCCGGCGGTCACGATTGCCGCCTATGCTCGCCCGATGACCACCACCTACACGGGCACCGACGAGTTCCGCGGTGCCACGTTCCAACGGTCCTCCTTCAACGGCGCGACGTTCCGGTCGTGCGACCTCACCGGCGTGACGATGCGGTCCGTGGACGTCAACGGGCTCGACATCGACGATCACGACCTGTTCTTCGGCAGCCTGATCGTCAACGGCGTCGACGTCGTCCCGTTCGTCGCCGCCGAGCTCGACCGCCAGTTCCCCGGGCGTGCGCTGCAGCACGCGACGACGCCCGAGGACCTGCGCGCCGGCTGGGAGGCCGTCCAGGCGGCGTGGACGACCACGGTCGAGGGCACGCCGCGAGAGCGCGTGGACGAGCACGTCCCGGACGAATGGTCGCTCAGCCAGACCCTGCGGCACCTCGTGCTGGCGACCGATACGTGGCTGCGCGGCGCGATCCTGCGGATCGACCGGCCGTTCCACGAACTCGGCCTGATCTTCACCGGCGCCGAGCGGATGGGCTTCGACATGTCGATCTTCCGCGCCGACCCGCCGACCTATGACGAGGTGCTCACCGTGCGTGCCGAACGCCAGCAGATGGTCACCGACTTCCTGGCCACCGCCACGCCGGAGCTGCTCGCCGAGGAGCGCGACAACCCGTGGAACGGCGACGACTGGCACCCGACGGTCGGTGATTGCATCCGCGTGATCCTCGAAGAGGAGTGGGCGCACCTGCGCTACATCCGCCGTGACCTGGCACTGCTGAGCTGATCGCCGGCGTCGGGCGGCGGCGTGGCCCGACGCCGGGATCGCGCCGGTGCGAGTCAGGCTGATCACGGTGGGCGGGTAGCGTCGGAGTGGTGACCGTGCTGTTCGCCACGCATCCAGCTTGCTTGGATCATCTTGCCGGGCGGCACCACCCCGAGCGACCCGAACGCCTGCAAGCCGTCTGGGACGGCGTGCAGCGCAGCGGCGTCGGCGACGGGATCGTCACGATCGAGCCGCGTCAGGCGACCCGCGCCGAGATCGAGCGCGTCCACCCCGCGGCGTACCTGGACAACATCGAACGGATCTGCGCCGCCGGCGGTGGCCGCCTCGATCCCGACACGAGCGCATCGGCGGGCACGTGGACGGCGGCGATGCTTGCCGCCGGTGCGCCGCTGAGCGCGATCGAGCGTCTCGACGCCGGCGATGCCGACGCCGCCTTCTGTGCCGTGCGGCCCCCTGGCCACCACGCCACCGTCGCCGAATCGATGGGCTTCTGCCTGGTCAACAACGTCGCCGTGGCAGCCGCTGCGCTCACGGCGCGCGGCGAGCGCGTCGCGATCCTGGACTACGACGCGCATCACGGGAACGGCACGCAGGACATCTTCTACGACGACCCCAACGTGCTGTACGTCAGCTACCACCAATGGCCGCTGTATCCCGGCACCGGCCGGGCGCGCGAGCTCGGCGGCGACGGCGCCGTCGGTGCCAACCTCAACCTGCCGATGCCGCCCGGTGCCACCGGCGACGTGTACCTGACCGGGTACGACCAGCTCGTCGCGCCCGTCGTCGAGCGCTTCGCGCCGACGTGGGCGATCCTCTCCGCGGGGTTCGACGCGCATCGCTTCGACCCGATCACCGAGCTCGGCCTGTCGTCGGCGGACTATCCCGCACTCACCCGGCGGTTCCTGTCCAGTGTTCCGGTCGGCAAGCGACTCGTCGTCCTCGAAGGCGGCTACGACCTCGACGCGCTGTCGTGGAGCACGGCTGCGGTACTCCGCGAGCTGGCCGGCATGCAGGCCGAACCGGTCGAAGATGCCACCGACGGCGGGCCGGGCATGGCCCAGGTCGAAGGTATCGGACGGTTGTTGGACGATGCAGGCCTTCGGTGATCCCGGACCGGTTCGCGCCGATCCTTGCTGAGACGGCACCGCTGACCGAGCGGTTTCGCGCTGCCGGGCACCGGCTGTTCCTCGTCGGCGGCACCGTGCGCGACCTGTTGGTGGCCGATGCCACGGCCGACCCGGCGACGATCGACTTCGACTTCACCACCGACGCGCTCCCAGCGCAGATCAAGGCGATCATCGGTGACTGGACCGATGCGGTGTGGACGCAGGGCGAGCGGTTCGGCACGATCGGGGCCAAGCGCGGCGAGCGTGTCTACGAGATCACGACACACCGCGCCGAGGTCTACGCCGACGACTCGCGCAAGCCCGACGTGCAGTTCAGCACCGACATCGCCGAGGACCTGTCGCGGCGCGACTTCACGATCAACGCGATGGCGCTGGAGCTGACATCGGCGTCGCCCACCTTGGTCGACCCGTTCGGCGGCGCGGTCGATCTGATGTCCCGCACGCTGCGCACGCCGTTGACGCCGGAGATCAGCTTCAGCGACGACCCGCTGCGCATGCTGCGCGCCGCCCGATTCGTCGCCCGGCTGAACCTGACACCGGTCCCCGAGCTGCTCGCCGCGGTGCGCGGCATGTCCGAACGGCTGTCGATCGTCTCCGCCGAACGGATTCGTGACGAGCTCGACCGGCTGATCACGCTTGCCCACCCGTCGGCCGGGTTGTGGTTCGCGATCGACACCGGCCTCGCCCAGCAGTTCCTGCCCGAGCTGCCGGCGATGCGCCTGGAGCAGGACCCGATCCATCGTCACAAGGACGTGTTGACGCACACGCTTGCGGTGGTCGAGAACGTGCGTCCACCGGCCGGCGGTGCCGACCGCGGCGACGCGGCGGCGCCGGGCTTCGACTTTCGGCGGACGCGGCTGGCCGCGCTGTTCCACGACGTCGGCAAGCCGCGCACCCGTGGGTACGCCAAGGGCAAGGGCGTGACGTTCCATCATCACGATCTGGTCGGCGCGCGGATGACCCGCAAGCGGCTGGCGGCGCTGCGCTACAGCAACGAGGACGTCGAGGCGATCACCGAACTGGTCGCCCTCCACCTGCGCTTCCACACGTACGCGATGGGCTGGACCGACTCGGCCGTGCGCCGGTACGTGCGTGACGCCGGCGAGCTGCTGGCCGAGCTGAACGTGCTGACGCGTTGCGACTGCACCACGCGCAACGAGCGCAAGGCGGCGATGCTGTCGCGGCGGATGGACGACCTCGAGGCGCGCATCGCCGAGCTGGCCGCGACCGAGGAGCTGAAGGCGCTGCGACCCGAGCTGGACGGCAACCAGGTGATGGCCGAGCTCGGCCTGTCGCCGGGGCCGGCCGTCGGCAAGGCGATGGCCTACCTGATGGAGATCCGCCTCGACGAGGGACTGATCGGCGACGAGGCGATCCGCGGCCGGCTGCACCAGTGGTGGGCCGAGCAGGCCGCCGCGCCGGCGAAGCGCTGACCCGGCGCCGCGGGCTCGGTCCGGCGCCGCCGCCGCGACGCGCTCAACCGAGCAGGCCGGCCTCCGACGCGGCGGTCTCGGCGGCGTCGATCTGCACCTCGATCAACGACAGGCCACCGTTCCAGAACGACGGGTCGGCCAGGTCACAACCGACGATCCGGCCGAGCTCCTCGGGCGGCAGCGACCCGCCGGCGGCGAGCATGTGCTCGTAGCGGCTGCGGAAGTCGCCGCCCTGGATCTCGCTCTGGCGGTACACGCTGAGCGCCAGCAGCTGGCCGTACGAGTAGGCGTACACGTAGCCGGGCGAGCCGATGAAGTGCGGGATGTAGCTCCACCACGACCGGTACTCGGGGGTGACCTCCATCGTCGGGCCGAACAGGTCTGCCTGCGTGGTGGCCCAGTGCTCGTTGAACTCCTCGACCGACAACTCGCCCGTCGACCGGCGCGCGGTGTGGACCGCGTGTTCGAAGCGGTTCATCGCCGTCTGGCGGAACACGGTGGCGATCGCACCCTCGATCGACGACGCCAGCAGGCTCAACCGATCGGCGGCGGTCGGCGCCTCGCGCAGCAACGCACCGAACGTGAGCGTCTCACCGAAGACCGACGCGGTCTCGGCCAGGGTCAGCGGCGTCGACTGGCTGAACACGGATTGCTGGCGGGCGAGGTAGGCGTGGACACCGTGGCCGAGCTCGTGGGCCATCGTCAGCACGTCGCTGCGCTGGCTGGTCCAGTTGAGGAACACGTAGGGGTGGTGGCGGGGGACGGTGTAGGCGCAGAACGCTCCGCCGCGCTTGCCGGGCCGGTTGCCGGCATCGATCCAGCCCTCGTCGAAGAACTTGCGGGCGACGTCGGCGATGCCGGGACTGAACTCGGCGAACGAGGCGAGCACGATCTCGCGCGCGGCGTTGAACCCGTAGGCGACGTCGTCGTCGGCGATCGCCGCGTACCGGTCGTAGTCGGCCATCCGGTCGATGCCCAGGACCTTGCCCTTCAGCGCGTACCACCGTTGGGGCAGGTCGTAGCGCGACTGGACGGCGGCGACGAGCGCCTCCACGGACTCGTCGCTCGCCTCGTTGGACAGGTTGCGCGACGAGACCCAGGTGGAGAAGCGGCGCAACTCGTCGTCGGTCGCCTTGTCCGCCAAGAGCGTGTTGAAGATGTAGGCGCGGGTGCGCAACCCGGGCTGCAACGCGTCGGTGATCGCCGCATGGGCGGCCTGACGGACCGCACGATCCGGGTGGCTCATGCGCGCCAGCGACATCGGCAGCGTGGTCGAGGTGGTGCCCTCGCCGTGGACGTCCGGCAGGTCGACGCGGATCGCAGTGGTCTGCTCCTCAAACAGGCGGACCCACGCGCTGGACCCGGTGACCGCCTTGCGCGCCATCACGGTCTCCTCCTGCTCGCTGAGCAGGTGATCGCGCATCGACCGTTCGACGCGCAGGTGATGCTCGTACAGCGCAAGTGCCGGGTCGGCGAGCAGCCGGTCGACGTGCGCGTCGTCCAGCGCGGCCCACTCGAGGTCGAAGAAGACCAGCGAGCTGGAGATCTTGGCCAGCTGCTCCTGGCCGCGCTGCACGTCGGCGCCGGTCTGCGGGTCGTCCATGTCGGTGGACTGGCGCAGCATCGCCCACTCGACGGCCAGCTCGCTGATCTCGCGCAGGTCGGCCAACTCGGCCATCGCCACGGCGAGCTCGGCGGCGGAGAGTGTTGCGATCGTGCCACGTCGGGCCTGGAACGCCTCGGCCCGGCGGGCAGCGTCGTCGAGCGCGGCCTGCATGCCGCCGAACGGCTCGACCATCGTGTCCACGTTCCAGCGGACGTCGTCGCCGTCGTCAGGCTGGGCCGACTCGGTGGGGGTGTCGAGAACCGTCATGCGGCAAGGCTAGTGAGCGACCGGCCGGCGGCGCCGGGTCATTGTGAGGGTTGCCGAGGCGCGGCGTGGCGAACGCGATCGGCGGCGGCGGTCGGCGGGCGCGGCCCGGTCAGATGCCTTGCTTGCGGGCCCGCAGTACCAGGGTCGACGGGACGCGAGCGTGCCGCTGGGCGGCGAGCTCGTGGATCGCGTCGATGTGGAAGTTGGTCCGCTCGAAGGCCATGTACAGGTCGCTCATCGTCGGACCGCCCTCGCCGTAGCGGCCGACGAGCAGCCCGTTGCTGTCGAACATCTCGGCGACCGGATGGTTCATCGCCAGGACGAACACCGCGCCGGGCTTGAGCACGCGGTGCACCTGGCGGAACAGCCGCGACAGGTCGTCGACCCTGGCGAGGGACTGCACGCCGAGCACGAGATCGATCGACG
>CAZMHG010000004.1:16104-21809 GCA_964565975.1 uncultured Ilumatobacteraceae bacterium
ACGCGCTGGTGATGTCGCCGAGGTCGGCCAGGGCGGCACGCCGGCACTGGACGTGGATCTCGGCCTGCTCGGCCTCGGCGCGCACCGCATTCAACCGTGACGCGTCGGGGTCGATGGCGATCGCCTGCGCCCCGGCGATGGCCATCGTCACCGCGTTCGACGGCGTGGACGTCCCCAACTCGACGACGCGCTTGCCGGCGACGTCGCCGCACAGGCGCAGTTCGTTGTCGTCGGGTACGTGCGCGCCGTAGGAGATGGTCATCCGACCAGTGTGCCCCGCGCCGCACGGCGCATGGCGGATGCGGGCGCGGCGTGATGGGGCGTTCGGCACCAGCGGGCGTGTGGTTAGCCTGTCGGGCCATGGTCACCAACGAGTTCGGGGTCGGGGCACTGCGCCGCGGCGCGGGCATCGTCGACCACCGCCTGGCGCGCCGCCACCTAATCAACGAGTTCCGGCGCGGCCGCCTGCGCAGCGACCAGGTCTGCGACGCCCACCCCGAACTGATCCGCGCAGCGAAGAACGTCGGCGGCCAGGCCTCGGTGCCGTGCCCGATCTGCGCCGAGCGCTCGCTCCGGCTGGTGACCTACGTGTTCGGTCCGCGCCTGCCGGCGAGCGGCCGCTGCGTCTCGACCGCGGCGGAGATCACCAAGCTCGACGGGCGCCCCGAAGAACTGACGGCGTACGTGGTCGAGGCGTGCATCGACTGCCACTGGCACCACCTGTTGCGCGTCCTGCCCGTCGGCGGACGCGCCGCCCGGCGCACGGGCTGAGACTCAGCCCGCGTCGCCGAACGCGTCCTGCGTGGTGGTCACCGCACCGCGCGCGTCGGGTAGTTCGGTGTGACTGGCCTGCATGTTGAGCACGCTGATCGACTGCTCGGGGCTGAACTCCGCACCCCACGGCCGCATGTCCTCGGTGGTGTGTGCGTCGGTCACCAGCGTCATCGAGTAGCCGCGGTACAGCCCGCCGTAGAACGTGTTGCGGATGCACGCGTCGGTCTGCGCGCCGCACAGCACGACGGTGTCCACCCCGCGGCGGCGCAGCTGCTCGGACAGGTCGGTGTCGGCGAACGAGTCGCTGTAGGTCTTGTCGACGATCGCCTCGCCGTCGCCAGGCGTGAGCTCGTCGACGATCTGCCAGCCGGGAGTCCCGGTGACCAGATCCTCGGCGTTGTGCCGCACCCACACCACGGGCGCGCCCGCGGCGCGGGCCTTGCCGACGAGCGAGACGATGTTGGCGACCACCTGATCGCGGTTGATCGACGAACCCATCACGTCGTTCTGGACGTCGACGACGAGGAGCGCAGATGCGTTGGTCATGGCACGACCCTACGTCCGTATCCGGACAGGTCGTGTCCGGTTCGCGAGGGGGCGCCACGGGTCCGAGCCGCTACCGTTCGGCGCGATGAGCCGGCTCGTGGCGACCGACACGCAGGACGATCACCGGACGAGCCCGCCCGCTCGCCCACCAGCCGACGACGGCGCAGCTCACGCTGTACGGCCGCCACGAGTCGCCGTCACCGGCCGACCTCACGCGCTGGCTGGCGACACTGGCCGACGAGGGCTACCGCATGGTGCGCACGGGCGGGTTGAACGCTCCCACGGCGGCCGTGTTCCACGGTCTCGGGTTCCGCACCTGCCAGGAACTCGTCCTGCTCGAGGCCAGCTCGCCGTCGTGGCGTCACGGCCCGCGGCGCCGCACGACGCCCCTGCGGGTCGCCGATCTGCCCGCCGCGGCTGTCGTCGACACCGCGGCGTTCGGCGTCGGCTGGGGGCTCGACGAGGCCGCAGTGGCCGACGTGTGCACGGCCACACCGCGCTACCGGGCCCGGGCCGTGCGCGTCGGCGACGAGCTCGTCGGCCTGGCGATCAGCGGAGCCGACCGCGACCTCGGATTCATCCAGCGGCTCGCGGTCCATCCCATGCACCGCCGTCACGGACACGCGGCAACGCTCGTCGCCGACGCGATGCGCTGGTTCGGCAGGCTGCGATGCGGGCGGGTGCTGGTGAACACGGCAACCGACAACACCGCCGCGCTGGCGCTCTACCGAGCGCACGGGTTCCTCCCGCTGCCCGACCGGCTCGTCGTCGCCGAGCGCGCCCTGTGACCCGACCCGCGCGGCTGGTGGCGGCCGTCGCCGCGTCGCTCACGCTCGTGCCCGCCGCGGCGCCGCACGCCGACGCCCGCCCAGCACCGGCGCGTTCACCCGATCGTCGTGTCGTGGCGCGGTTGTCGGTCACCAGCCAGCCGTTCGTCGTCCACCGCGGTGAGCAGCTGACGTTCGGCCTGCACCTGACCGGCACTGCACGCGCGCCGCGCGTGCGCGTCGACGTCCAAGCGGTCTCGCCGGCGAGTGACCTCGCGGCACTGTTCGACGGCCTGGACGCAGCCACTGACCACGTCACCGTGACCGCGGCGCGCGACACCTCGGGCGACCAGGACGACCAGACAGGCTGGCAGGCGACGGCGCCGACGACGGGTGACGCCTCGGCTCCCGACACGCTGACACTGGATCGCGACGGCGTGTGGGCCGTGCGCCTGTCGGTCCTCGCCGACGACAGTGCGGCGACACCGGGCACCGCAGCGGGCAGTGCGGCGACACCCGGCACCAGCCCGACCGGCGCCGCGCCGCTCGCCGCGGTCACCACCTTCGTCGACCTGGCCGGCGGGACGCAGGCCGCGCCGTCGGCGAGCGCGGCCACGGTGCTGCGCGTCGCCACGATCGTCGGCACCAGCGCCGAGGTCACCGCGGTCGACCCGAGCGAGACGAACGACGACCGGAGCCATCTCGCCCTCGGCCCCGGCGCGGCCGACGCCGTCGACCGCCTGCTGTCCGCCGCTGCACGAGCAGGATCCGCGCTCACCGTGCACCTGCCGGCCGGTGTCGCCGGTGCCCTGCGTGACACCGGCGGCGTCCTCGCAGCACGGGCGCGCACGGTGCTCGCCGGCGACGTGGTCCTCAGCGAGGCCGTGCTGCCGCTCGATCCGGGTGCCGCCGCGCTGGCGGGCGAGCGTGCCCTGTACGTCAACTGGCTGCGTGAGGGCGAGGACACCGTGCGCGCCCTGCTCGGCCAGCCACCGTCGCGCGAGGCGATGGTCGCCGAGCTCGCGTCGAGCGAGACGATCGAGCTCCGCCGCGACCTCGGCACGCGCCTCGTCGTGCTCGCCCAGCGCGCATTCGACGAGCTCGACGGTTCGCCGCGCCAGCTCGTGGACAGCACGCGCGCGGTGGACATCGCCCTGACGGATGGCACGATGGCGGCGACGACCCCTGACCGGATCGTCGCCGACCAGCTGCGGTCCGGGCTCGACCCGGCGGTCGTCGCGGCACGGGTCGGGGCCCGCCTGCTGCTGTTGCGCCAACGCCTGCTGGATCGGGGCGAGTCGCTGGACACGGCTGGCGTGGTCGTCGCCACGGCCGACCTCGGAACGCCGGACCCCGATGTGCTTGCCGCCGTGACCGCCACCGTGGCCACCACTCCCGGCCTGCACGCCGTCACTGCCGACGGCCTCGCCGGCCGGCTCGACACGATGCGCGCCGCGGGCACACCCGTCGTCGTCCACCTGCCATCGGCCAGCACCACCGACGCTGACAAGATCCGCCTCCGCGTCGCGCTGGCCACCAACGCCCGCGGCGCCGGACAAGCGGTCGGTTCGATGCTCCCGTCCGACGATCCGCGGCCGGCGCGCTGGACGTCATGGCTCGACGCGCTGGCGTCGCCGGCGTTGACCGATGCCGAGGTCCGCGCCCGCCTGGACCGCGCGGCCACGGAACGCAACGCGATCCTGGGTACCGTCGGCCCACCGGCGCAGGGCAGCTTCACGTTGAGCAACTCGACGGCGACGATCCACCTGCGCCTGACCAACAGCTCCGACGTCCCGCTCCGCGTACGGATCCACCTTGCCGCCGGCGCGTCGAAGGTGACGTTCTCGGACAACGATCGCATCGTCACGCTTGCCCCGGACGCCCCGACGGACGTCCCGGTGGAGATCCACGCCCGTTCGAACGGCAGGATCCCGGCCGAGGTCACCCTCAGTACGCCGTCGGGCAACGTGGCCGTCGGGGCGCTGGTCCCGCTGGTGTTCACCGTGAACGGCTGGAGCGGCCTGGCCAACCTGGTCACCGGCGCGGCGCTGATCCTGCTCGCCACCTGGTGGGTGCGCCACGTGCGCCGCACCCGACGCGACCGCGCTCACGCCCGTCACCCGGTCCGACGACTACCGTGAGCACACCATGACCGACAACCGCGTTCGCATCGTCACCGACTCGGCATGCGACCTTCCGGCCGACGTGGCCGACTCGTTGCGCATCACCATCGTCCCGCTGACGATCCGGATCGACGGCAAGGAGTACGTCGACCGGCGCGACCTGACCCCCGCCCAGTTCTGGGCGGCGTGTGCCGCCTCACCGTCACTGCCCGAGACCGCCGCGCCGGCACCCGGCCAGTTCGAGCAGGCCTACCGCGACCTGGCCGCCGACGGCGCCAGCAGCATCGTGGTGATCGACCTCAGCTCGGCGCTTTCGGCAACGATGCAGTCCGCCGAGCTGGCCGCCCGGTCGGTCGCCGCCGACGGCATCCGCGTCTCGGTCATCGACAGCCGATCGGTCACCCTCGGCCTCGGGGTGATCGTGTCCGAGTGCGCCCGGCGCGCCGCGGCCGGCGCGAGCCACGAGGACATCGTCGCCTGCGCCGAGCGGTTGGCCGACCACACCAAGGTGTGGGGCGCGCTCGACACGCTCGAGAACCTCAAGAAGGGCGGGCGGATCGGTGGCGCCAAGGCGTTGCTCGCCTCAGCCCTGGCGATCAAACCGATCATCGAGGTGCGCGACGGCAAGGTCGAGCAGGGCGGCAAGCAACGAACCCGGGGCAAGGCGTTGGCCTTCCTGGTGGACACGGTGCGCGACGCCGGGCCGATCGAGAACCTGTCGATCCTCCAGGCGAACTGCTCGGACGTCGAGGCCTTCCGGTCGATGCTCGCCGAGCTGTATCCCGGCGAGATCGTCGTCGGCGAGATCGGGCCGGTGGTCGGCTCGCACGCCGGCACGGGCACCATCGGCGTCGCGTTCACCTGCGCTCGCTGACGCGCAGCCACCGGTTACCGCAGACCAGCCCGCATTCGGCGTGCGCCCCGTCGTATTGCCGGTTTCGGGCAAGGTCGCCCCACTAGCTTTGGGGCCGCGCTCATGTCCGTGTCGAAGTCTGGTGAACCGTTGTCGCAGTTGCAGCCCCATGCCCTGCTGGCGAATCGTTACCGGCTCGACCGACGGCTGGCACAGGGCGGGATGGCCGAAGTGTGGGTCGGGACCGACACCCTGCTGTCCCGCCAGGTCGCGGTCAAGCTGCTGAAGGCCACCCTCGCCGCCGACCCGATCGTCGCCGAACGGTTCCGCCGCGAGGCGATCGCCGTCGCCCAGCTCAGCCACCCGAACATCGTCGCGGTGTACGACGCCGTGCAGGACGACATCGACGGCACCCGTCGCCAGGCCGTGGTCATGCAACTCGTCCCCGGCAAGAGCCTGCGCCAGCTGCTCGACGACATGACCAAGCTGAGCCCCGAGCTGACGATCCACATCGGCCGGTGCGTGGCCAACGCGTTGGATGCCGCCCACGCCGCGGGCCTCGTGCACCGCGACGTCAAGCCGGGCAACATCCTGATCACCGAGGACGGCCGGGTGCTGTTGACCGACTTCGGCATCGCCAAG
>CAZMHG010000005.1:0-5950 GCA_964565975.1 uncultured Ilumatobacteraceae bacterium
GCCCGCAGTGCGGTGCGACGCCCGATCACGTGCGTTGGATACCCACCGGCACCGATTGGCCCGCGACGACGTCGACGATGACCGGTGGCGGACTGCCGGCGCGGTCGGCGAAGGTTCCGAGGAACTCGCCGTGCCCGTGCGGATCGGGCAAGAAGGCCAAGCACTGCTGCAACCGGTAGCAGCCCACGGCTCGGCCCCGGTCAGGCGCCGAGCGCTACGCGACCGTCCCGCGAGTTCCACCGATCCTTGTACCGGTTGCCGATCGACGGCGCCGGCAGAAGGAGAACACGCATCATGGATGGATACATCGCCCGGAAGGGCAACCGCTGGTACGCAGTCATCTACCACGGCCTCGACCCGATCACCGGTCGAGAACAGCGGGCATGGCACGCGGCCGGCACCGACCGAGACGCAGCCGAACGACTCGCTCGAAAGCTCGCGAAGGAAGCCGTTGGCCGCGACGACGGCAACCGCAGCCTGACCTTCGGCGCCTACCTCACGCGGCGCTGGCTCCCGACGAAGAAGATCCAACTCGCCCCGACCACCTTCCACGGATACCAGCGGATCGTGCACCTCCACGTCCTGCCATCGCTCGGCTCGATCAACATCCGACGCCTCACGCCGGACCACCTCGAATCGCTCTACACCAACAAGCTCTCACCGACCGACGGCAGCCGGCCGCTGTCACGCAAGACGGTGCTCGAGATCCACGGCGTGATCCGCGGTGCGCTCGGCGACGCGCTCTTGCGCGGCATCATCAACCGCAACGTCGCTTCGATCGCATCCCGACCAACGATCCGCAACGTCCCCCCGGTCGAGCCGCGCGCCTGGGACGAAGCCCAACTCCGCACCTCTCTCCACGCCGCTGCCTAACAGCTAAGGTCTACGTCGACCGCTTCGTCAATCTCGCCGTCACGAGGCGAAGTCCGGGCGCGGCCACCTCGTAGAGCGGTGCCCGCTTCCATCGGCCCAGGGCCACAACAACACCGGCGACAGGCCGAGAATGCCGACAATCGGAATGCCGGCCATCAGCATGAGCGTGAGCCAGTGCACACCGACGACGATCGGCAGTGCTTGGCGCATCGACATTCCCAGGAGGACGCCGATGCGGGCTCCGTCGCTGAAGCGGTACCGAGCCGGCGATGTCATCGAACTTCCTCGCTGGACTGCTCCCGCCGAGGCGTGGCCATTGGTACCGAACTCGCGCTGGTGCCGCTCGGCGGAGGCGTCGGCGGCGGGATCGGGGGACGCCGCGTCGAAGCGTCACCGGAAGCTGGAGTAGCGGAGGAACCCGTCGCCTGCCCGCTGGATGCACCAACCACTGACGATGCCGTGCCCTGGGCCATCGCCGGCATGGCGCGGGTCGCGGCCGAGGCCGCCGACGAAGCACCAAGCGACTTGACCATCAGCCCCGCCTGGACCGCCGTCATCCCGGTACGGCCCCAGCCACCGACCACACCAGAGGCGACAGCGGCCTGCTCGACCGACGGCAGGAGCCGGTAGACGACCCAGGGCGACAACCCGGCGATCGCAAAGCAGGAGAAGCCCGTGACGAGTGTCCCGAGTGCTACCGCGCCGTCGGGTGACTCGCCGCCGACGCCTGGCGTGCCCACGTTTGCAAGGAGCTTCGTACCGACCACGAGTGTGATCGTGATCGCCGGCTTCGCAAGGACGAGTGCGACGGTGACGTGAACCAGCCGACGCCCCGACGCCCGCATGACCGGCGAGACCGATGAGGCCCACACGATCGGCGAGAACGCAGCGACGAGGTAGAGCAGCGCCGACCGCATGAACAGCACGACGGTCGTCATCAGCAGTCCGATCATGCCGAACAGGAGCGCGAGCGGGCCGAGGAACGTCCCCGCCAGCACGCCGGCCCGCGACATCACATCGGCGACGGAGTCAAGCACCTGCTGTGCGTCAGCGCGTCCCGTCTGCCAGACCGCCTCAGAGAGGGCATCGGCACCGCGGACGAGGACATCCATCACCACTACCGTCACCGCAGTCGCCGCGATCGCCTTGGGACCTTCCTTCAGCGCGTCGACGACGAGTTCAGGCCGGCCGCCGAATCCAGCTTGGATCGCCGAGGCGAGCATCATCGCCACGGTGATGGCCAGCGACAGGGCGGCGAGCGGTTCCACCAGCCCGCTGGCGAACCAGTCCTCGGTCAAGCGGGGCGTGGTCGCCGAGTCGAGCACGCTCCAGACCCACTCCATCAACATCAGCACGCCCGACGCGAACCAGGTGTAGATCCCCTGGATGACCTTGTCCCAGGCCCATCCGACGGCGCCACTGATCGCCTCGCCGAACAGGTCGAGCGGGTTGGGGAACGGCCACATCAGTCGACCTCCTGCGTAGCTGGGGTCCAGCTGAGCACCTCAGCGATGTCCGTGGCCGACGAGATCGCTGTCTCCGACCCGACCATCGGTGTCGGCCCGGGGGTCGACTCCCATCCGTCCACGAGCCATCTCCGTCCGACGAGCACGAGTTCGACTGTCACCGTGCGCCACATGACGCGCGCCGTCGCCGCCCCTGGGGGAGCAACTACGAGGACAGACCACACGTCAACGGTCGCGGTGGTCAAGTTGGCGTCCTCGACGCGGACACGCAGCGGCTGCTCGAAGACGCTCAGGTCGGCGGGATCAGCGTCTCGTTCGCTCATCTCGAGTAGCAGCGCTGTCATCTGCTCGGACGTTCGATCGGCGAGCTGAGGCCCGAACCGGGGCGTCGAGAACGACTCGATGAGTTCGCGACGCGAGATGAAGCCGGCGCTTGCGACGTCGCCGGTCATCGCGACTGCGGCGACTGCTGCCGCCTCCGGTGGGTTGGGATCCTCGCCAACCGTCTCGCCGGCCTGCTGGACGGACCCAGGTGCCGCACGCCGGCCGGGGTGTGGCGTCTCCGGTTCACCGGCACGCAAGCGTGACACGATCAACCCAGCGACGAGCAGAACCAGGAGTACGCCGATGGCGATGCCAACGCGCCTCATGCCTCAGCCTCCCGTCGCCGAGTAGAGCGTCGTCGCAATCGTCCACGCCAGCCCGGACAGGATCGCCGCACCCATCCCGCCGAGAAGCCACTTCCGCCCAGCCGAGGACGCGGAGTAGTTCGAACCGAAGTGGCCGACGCCAGTGGCGATCGCACCGATCAACAGCCCTGCGAGAGCGGCCGTGAGACCGGCCCACTTCAACCAGCCCAGCACGGTCGTGACGAGCTCTGCGCCGGGGGCGCTCCCGTCAGCGGGCGGGTTGGGGACGGCGGCCAGCGCGTTCGACACCGGAACGAGTGCGGCCACTGCAGCCAGAGCAACGCAGATCACTGGCTTTCGAGCCCGCTCGCCAAAGAGGCGGGACGTCGAGTGTGGTGCAGACATGAGTTCTCCCTTCGGCGCTCGATCTGGAACGCACCGGAGAACGGGGCAGCACCAAGCGATCCGTGGAAGCGGTCGCGGCGGATCTCCGCCGATGACGATGCGAGTCCCCGTACGTCGGGATGAAGGCAGCGCTCGGCTCCGTCGCGTCGATGTTGATCGGGCTCACGATGCTCCCAGCGGTCTTGGCCAACGGCGATCCACCGCCGCTGACCGTGTGCGGGATCGCGGCCGGACCAATCGACGTGATCCTGGCGACGATCCGATCGCTCGAGTCAGGCGGCGACTACACCGCGGAGGCCGCCGGCGCCACGGCGTCGGGTGCGTACCAGTTCGTCGACGGAACGTGGGACGGCTACGGCGGCTACGACCACGCCGCCGATGCACCGCCCGAGGTGCAAGACGCCAAGGCGGCAGAGATGGTCGGCTCCATCCTCAGCAGCCACGGCGGTGACGTCAGCGCCGTTCCGGTGGTCTGGTACATCGGACACCTACCGTCTGCCGACTCAGCTGAGTGGGACACCGTGCCACTACCGAGCGCAGGCAACGTCCTGACGCCGCGGGGATATCAGGAACGCTGGCTCCGGCGTTACAACGAACTACTCGCCGAGGCCCCGCCAGTCGGCGGCGGGCCGGCGCCGACGACCCCAACACCAGGGAGTTGCTTCGGCGGATCGGTCTCGCCGGTAATCGAAGGCTGGTCGCTACCCGGCCCTCGCGAACTCATCGAGGCGAACCCGGAAGTGCTCACCTACCCGCACCACGACTATCCAGCATGGGACTGGATGATCCCGATCAACACTCCGATCTACGCCGTGCGCGCCGGGCGCGTTGTCGCGGTGCGCCAGTGGCCGCACAACTGGTGGACCGAGGGCTGCGGCGTCAACAGCACCGGATGTGAACCCTGCGGGGTCGGCCTCACCATCGTCGACGACGAAGGCACGAGATGGACGTACTGCCATGGCACCAACCTCACCGTAGGTCTCGGCGACGAGGTTCTTGCTGGCCGGCAAGTCATGTGGTCCGGCAACACCGGACGCTCCGGCGGCCCGCACCTACACCTCGAGATTCGGACCGCCGCCGGCGCACGAATCTGCCCCCAGGCGATCCTGACCGCGCTGCTCGAAGGACCATTTTCGAGCGCCGCCGTGTACAGCACCTCTCGCTGCGTGACGTAAGTTGGTGGCCTCTCGCACAACCAATGCGCCGGCCGACCTTCAACTGTCCGTTGTGGGGCCAGGTCATCGAGTTCACACGGGCAGCGCTGGAGGCGCAATGAAGACGCAGAGCATCGAAAGCCCTCAGGCGATTCTGAGCCTCCAACGACTCAGTTCAGAGCCCCGTAGGGCGTCGAGCCGCGTCTACATCCTCGGGTCGTTCGAACGCCTCATCACCATCTACAGCCAACAGATGCGTGCTCTGAACCTGGTAGCTGCCCTAGCCACGGCCTACCCGCACCGCGAAGGCGGATCGAGGCTGGCAGTCATCGGCGGCGGCCCCGCGGGTTCCACAGCTGCACTCGCCGCAGCATACGTCGGCTACGAGGTCACCATCTTTGAGGAGCACGAGCCGTTCTGGACGTTCCGAGCCGCCTCGCAACGTTGGGTTCATCCGCGGCTCTTCGAGTGGCCCGACGCGGAGTGGTTCCGGCGGACGGCCGGTCTTCCGTTCTTGAACTGGCAGGCCGGTCCGATCGAGCGCGTCGTTAGTGCTTGGCGAGCCGAACTGGAGGCTGCGATTGCATCAGGCACCATTGTCCTGAACGCCCCGGGCGAGTTCCGGGTCGGGCTCAACTCTGACAAGCCAATGGTGTAACGAAGGGGAGCGCAACCCGGAGACGAGTTCGACGTGGTCGTTGTGGCAACGGGCTTCGGCAACGAAACCTTCCCGACGGACTCGGCCATGAACTGCCCCATGTTCTGGCAGTCTGATCCTCCAACGGATGAGTCTCGAGCGCTGGACGACCTACCGCACCTGGTTTCTGGACTTGGCGATGGAGGGGTTCAGGACGTCCTCTTCGGTTCGCTTCCCGGGTTCAACTGGGAGAACGTGGTTCAGTTGTTCTACGAAATGGACCCTCATCTCGGCACAATGAAGGCCTTCATCGTAGAACATGAGTGCGACGTGCTGTCTGACGAACAGTTTTCAGACCTCTATGAGGATTCCGATGCACTCCGCTTTCCTGCACTACAGGACTACTTTCGCGCACGGCTCAAGTCGCTCGGAACTCGACGGATCTATCTGTGCGTAGCCGATCAACTGTTGTTTCGACGTGCCATCAGCCCTATCAATCGCGTACTACTCTGGAATCTTGTCAAGATGGCAAGCTCACCTCTGAGCGTGCAACGGAATCACCGGCTTGCGAGCATTGTTCATCGAGCAGAGGGCGGATACTGCTTCAACTATGTCGTGCCGCGGCCTACAGACTCTAGCCGACCAAATGGTGCCTCATTGAGGCGAACCAAGAAGGGCAAGAAGGGCAAGACCCACTTGGTGCAACTGCCGTCTTCGAACTCGTCAACCGTCAGACATGGCACGAAACGACCCGACATCGCGCAGACAGTGTTTGACGGCGCGCCA
>CAZMHG010000005.1:5960-21173 GCA_964565975.1 uncultured Ilumatobacteraceae bacterium
ACCCTGCCCTCACGATGCCCAATCGCCGGCCACTCTGGCACGACACCAATCCGGACATGTTCGGAGAACTTTCCACACTCCGTTCTGCCCACCCCGGCATCAGATCATTGGCGATCGAGGTTCTCGCTGCTAACGGCGTCGATATCGCTGCAACGGCCGCAATGTAGATAGCCGTCTCAGGGAGCCGCATTCAAGCAAACAGACCGACCACCCGCCCGGAGCAGTAGATCACGTATTCGAGAGTACCTCGTCACATATCATCCTGGGGGGCGATGCCGGCCAAGAGCCGCACGAAACTGGGATAGGTTGCCCTCGATGCAAGCGGGACATGACCATGAAAGGCCCAGCTTTCTTCCGCATTACACCTGCTGAGGAACGGGTTTCCGAAGTTGCTTCGCGGCACCAGAATCGTCGACGAGGAAAGGTCGACTGTGCCAACAGCAAGGACGACACCTTGGGTCCATCCGTCTTCTACGCTCGCAACGACCTCTGGGCTCAGACACCCGTCAGAGTCAATGTCCGCAGGACCAACGAGGGAGAGCGCCGTTCCCTCAGGTGCCGAGAAGACACCCACGCTTCGTTGCAGCGATGCTCGCGCTGCCTCCGTCGTGTAGCCGCTCACTTGCCTACTAGAGGTGTGTAGGAGCGATCGGACTGCAGCCCGCTGCGTAAAGTAGAGCTCGACGTAGTCGTCCCTATTGAACTCGTATCGAGTCTGCGATCGTGGCCGCTCCATACCGACGTTTGGCGCCCAGTTCATTAGGCCGAAGAAGTAGTTGGCATTGTCGACGAGCAAGGAACGGCCCGCGACACCACCCTCAGACGAAGTCTCCACGAGCCTTAGACCCCGACAAGTACGGAGGCGCGCCTCGCCATATTCGTAATCTTCTCGTCAGACCCAACACGCCGAATGTACGAAATGGGCGCCTCACCATCCAGCTCGGCAGCAGGCGATGCCAGCCAAGCCTCGGATGCCGCCGCATCCAGCCCGGCATTGAACAGCAGACGCAGCACGATACTCATCCCTGGCACAGGCGCCATTGCCTCGCTCAGCGAGGCGCCAGACACTGCTAGACCTGCTTCCGTCTCTATTGCGAGCCAGGCAAGCGACCTTCGCTGATGTTCGAACCTCTCAGAATCGACGCCAAGAGCCTCCATGTACTCCCGCCTCAGCACACGACGGTGCCCAAGGCCATGGCGCTCGCGCGATTCCTGAGCAGTCCCGGTGCTATACGGCACACGCACCTGCCCTCGATTCAAGGCCAGATCAGTCAACCAAGACGGCATCCGATGAGCCGCGAGTCGGAGTCGCTCCTCGTCAACTCGTCGTTGCGCGATCAGCCATCTGGCGGCCCACATCACGCTGACTTCGTCGTGGCCAGCGCCGTCGCGTTTTCTTGCAAGGTGCGTGAGCCATGTCTCTCGTGCGGCGAAGTTCGAAGTGAGCGTTGCTGGCGCGGATGCAAGAAGCGTGCGAGTGGCGTCTCGCACAGGGTCGACCTCTGGCCAGGTTGACGCTGGCGGGAAATCAGCGCTGGAGGTGTCCAACAGCTCGGCCTGCGTCCTTGTCGGGAGCTCGGGAAGAGCCTTCCCGAGATATGCAGCAGTGAGGACCGCCAGCTCAAGCAGCAGGTCATCGTCGGCGCCAGGACACTCGGCCGCCAAGAGCTGGCGAAGCTCGAAGGCATCGAGCGCGGATGCGGTGTTCTCACCGAAACGGTACCCACGGGCCAGCACAAGCTCGTCTCCTGACGGAATCTCCCGAACCACCGGGACCGCGACACCCAGATCACTGAGCAGGTCGAGCACCACGGGACCGAAGCGCGACACATCTCGAAGCCCGAGCCCGGTCCACTGATCTTGAAGTCGTTCGTAGGCCAAGGCCGGGTACAGACGGTCGTCCGGACCGTCTCCGGGCGGGAAGTGCATCATGAGGCTGACAAACGGCAGGGCTGCGACGGATGGAGAGTAGTTCCAGTCGTTGTCACGCGTGCTTGCCGATTGCGGTGAGTCGGACGACGGGTCGTACTTCTTCAGCGGAAGGGTTCCCGGCAGTGATCCCTCTGGGAGTTCTGCAGCCTGAAAGACCTTCGGAAGGTCAGCAAGATGCCGAAGCGTGCATCGCGCGATCGCTGTAGACACGATCGAGTCCTGGTCGTCATGACGCGCCCCAAGTTGGCAGCGCAGATCAGTCACATCGATAGCAGGATTGAGGCTAGCCAGAACTGATTGGTCAAGCCGCCCAATGAAATGATCTCCAAGTGCAGCACTCAGGAGGAACTGGTTCAGTCGGAAGCGTCCCTGCTCGCGAGCCACCATGGGTCGAAGAATGGAAGGAATGTCACCAAGGCAGCCACGGATGATCTCTGTAATTTCCTCAGCCACAATTGAGGTGTGGGGACGCAGCGTAAACTTGGGAAGAAGGCGGACATTCCACCGCCCAAGCGGATCTGATCGAAGATAAACGCGAACCTTCACCAGTTCGGCGAGGGAGCGGATTGCCGGCATATCCTGCTCCAGGGCCTCCCATCCCGGAGTATCAGGAACCAAGCTCAGGCACTGCACCATTCCGCCCGAATGGGCGTCGTTCGTGATGTCGAAGGTCGTCCAGCCTTGCACCTGATGAAGAGCAGCAGCGGCCTCCGGAGCGACTACAGACTCCTCATAGAGCGGGAAGTCCAGAAGATACGGGTACCCGGACTCGCCAATGAGTTGGTACACAGCCTCGGACAATTCGCGGATCGCTGACTGCGACGCTGCAAGTCGGGAGTACTTCACACCAGACATCTCTGTGTGAATCTGGGATGCCTGAAAGACACGACCCTCGACACGGCACCCGGCCGCCTCAAGGGTGGCCCACTCACGCCGAAAGACGGCTCCCCGGCTGATCGAGTCGTCAATCAGGTGGACCACGCCCCCGCGACGGGCAAGCCAGTCCAGCTTCCAGTCCAACACGCGACTGCTGAAGGTATTCTCTCCGAAGACTCGTGATCCGAGATCCACGAAGCCCGACTCGCAGAGCGCCCGGTAGGCGCAGTAAGACCGCCTAGCGAGCAGGATCACCGTGTCACCAGTGGGCAGCGACGCGAGTCCACCGAAGAAGACAGCGAGATCCTTGTTCCGCTCGAGTGTCGATTCACGAATCAAGGTGCCGTCCTACCGCTGCCGTCACTAGTCGATCGGTACGCATCCGCGACCGCTTTAGCCCTCGAGACACTGCAGCCCGCGGACAATCCGCGTACTGTATCTGACCAGGCACGGGCTTCGAAACGTGACCCGTCGTCGGACATGGGGAAACCGTAGCTCCGGGCCAAGCCCCTCCGAGGGCACCTGATCGCTGCCCGGGATCCAACGCCCCACCGTTTCCTGGCTGCGTCCGCCGAGGCAGGGCGGGATCCCTTCCGTATGCGGGCCCGAGCCACGCTCCCTCAATCCTCCGACAGGAGACACGCCAGCTGAACGGTCGCACCATCCGGTTCCACAGGTACGGAGCCTGAACCGTACTCGGCGAGCACGCATCGGAGTTCGGCGAGAGTCCGGCGCACCCCTTCAGGGCTGCCAGCAGCGGCCTCGGTACGCATGCGCTCTCGGTAGAGGGGTTCGTTTGCCGGCATCGCTCGAAGACCGCCAGTCACAGCCGTCCGTGCGGCTGGAACGTCACCCAGTTCTAACGCCAACCGAGCGCACCGAAGCGCGACCGTCTCTATGAGTTCACACGCCTCGGCATAGTGCTGACTCTCGTAGGCCCACTCGTAGTCCGGCGAGTCGAAGGGCACGCCATCGACGAACTCCAAACCCCGAAGCAGCAGCGCCACCGCCTCCGCGGCCGAGGCCTCAGCTGCTCGATTGGCAAGGGTCCGCAGCACGTCGAGATCGGACATCACGCCGTCGGCGACGACCACCTTTGCGGAGTTCGGTTGCCGTGCGGGGACGAGGTCGGGCCCCAGAGCGGCCCGGATCTTGCTGATCTTGTTCCAGAGGGTCTTCGACTCAACGAGGCGGCCGTTCCACACCGCGTTCACGATCTGCTCCGCGGTCCGCTGGCCGCGGTGGCACGCAAGGTAGGCAAGGATGCTCGTCTCAATGCGGCCCAGTTGCGGGTAGCCGACGATCTCGGGTGCGCCAAGTACGCGTACGAGCACTCTCGGCTGGGGCATCTCCCATCCGTCGTCCTCGCCAAGGTCAAGCACCCGCACGTCCGGCTCCGCAGCGGCAACGGCAGCGTCTGCTCCGGTCTCGGCGTCGGCGATCGGCTCACGGTCGACGTACTCGAACGGCTCGGTGGCTTCGTCCAGCAGATCGTCGACGGCCTCGATCGTTTCAAGGGGCAGCAGCGCGGGCTCGAAGTGCAGCCCGAACGGTTCGAGCACTGCGAGCCCATGGGTGTCGATGCGCACCGTCGTCGGCGCCTCGTCGCACCGACCGATCACCACCGCGCATACACCGAGACCCGGCTTCACCTCCCTCAATGCCGCGACGTCTACCTCAGCTGTGGAGAGCACGGCGACGGTTGACTCCCGTCCGTCGGCGTCGCCGCCCAGGCGGGCCTCGAACGACATGGCAAGACGAGCATCCGTCAGAAACGACGAACTCGCCCGGGCAGCGCTCGACAGTCGTTCATTCGCCTGTGTTGGCGTGCATCCCTTGATTCGGTCGAAGTGATGTGCCCCGTCGAGATCGAGACCGGAGCAGGCGAGGTAGCTGTCGCTGAGCAGCTCTCCGGCAGCAAGTTCGACGATGATCGAGCGAGCGAAGGCCTCGGCCACGTCATTCGAAGCGTCGACAGCGATGCAGCCAACGGCCTCGAGGTTGAGCAGCAACTGGTTGCCCTCGCGAGTTCCGATGGTGACCAGGGCCGGCAGGACGGCGGCCTGCTCTCCGGATGGCAACGGCCGGTCTTCGTCGTAAGCGAGCCTCCAGCTCCAGCCGTCGTCGGTTGCTTGCCAGGGGCTGGGCGCCACCGGGTTCACATCAGTCCAAAGGAGTTCGATGCCGCACTCACGCGACAACTCCACAGCAAGCGGCATGCCATTCACCTCGCCCGCGGTCATATCGGCGAACAGCGTCGCAAGCTCGTGGTTGGCCCAGCACAGGAGGCTGACGTCTGCCGCGCGTGCGAGTGCGGTGAGGACGGTCGGGTCGTCCGGCGCCGACGAGCGGTAGGCCCGAGCGCCCCTGGAGGCACGCAGCGAGAGTCGCCTCCGGTACATCACGAGAAGGCTCGAAGCGAGCACCGTGGCACCGCTGATACCTGCGACCCACGGGGCGACGGACTGCGACTCGCTCGCTTCGGGAGCGCCCGCCCCGCCCTCGACGTCGGTGTCGACGATGATGGGCGGAGTAGCTGCCGTGGTGACAGGCGCAGTGGTCGGGAAAGTTGTTCCTACCGGTTGCTCGGCAACAGTGCTCCCGGTCGGCACAGGGATCGCGTCGTGAACTTCCTCCGTACCGATCGGATCGTCGACGGGCACGGATATCGGCTGCTGCGGCTCCTCGACGACTTCGGGCGCCGGCGGAGTTCCGACGACCGGAAACGCGAAGACTTCGCCGGGGAAGATGAGATTCGGGTCCTCGACGACGTCTGGGTTGAGAGCGATCACCTCGTTCACGAGGTCGAGTGTCTCGCGCGGCGTGACATCGGTGTCCACGATGGCCAAGCGGTCTTCGGAGAGGTCCCAGAGCGTGTCACCGGTCTCGATGACGATGTGTGTCGGCGCCAAGTAGGTCACGTTGCCGACGCTCTCGTCGGAGGATGAAACGGGCTCTGGATCGGGTGCTGGTCGCCGATCCTCCGGTACGACCGCATCCGCCGGGAGCACGATGACATGGCCTGCACGCACGTCCCGCGGCGAGGTGAGCCACGCGTTCAGCTCGATGATCTCGTTCGAACGGTCTCCCTCGCCCAACGCCGCCTCGGCAATGCGCCATAGCGAGTCGTGCTTCTCGACCCTCCAGCGGGGCGCCGGCGCGAACGACGCCCTGGCCGTCACGGACGGCGGCGAAGCGGGTTGTGTCAGCGCGGCCGAACCCACCTCACCGACGGACGCTGAGGCGCGTGGCAGAGCCACAGCGGTCGATGGGATCGACGCGACGGTCAGACCGATCGACATCACCAGTGCGACAAGCCTCCCCACTCCATTTCCGACTGGAGCGACGACGAGAGGAGCAGCCGACGGTCGACGACCGGCCGCCAAGCGGGGGACGTTGACGACGATCTCCCACACGAGAGCCCACATCACCTGCAGCCAGATCAACCACACGATGACCGCGAGGACCTTCACCACGGTCTCGGCTGGGATGTCGCCCTGGACCAGCGCAACCCGAATGCGCTCGAAGTCCGGCATCGATCGAGGCAGCGGCCAGCCGGCAATCCGCACGAGGAGGGCCGGAACCCCCACAGCGATCACAACAAGGACGACCAGGGCTCCGACGCCCTGGACTCGCCGTTGGGCATGGCGTTCCATCGCTCAGCCTCCTTCCTCGCCGTTCACGCCGCTCACCGCAACCGCCGAGGCGGACGCCTGCACGGAGCCCGGGAACCCAGGAGCGGGGAAGGCGTAGTCGATTCCTGCGCTGACACTGACCGTCACTGTTCCTCCGTCGATGGTCACCGCACCCGAGTAGCCGGCAGCGGTGACGATCGCCTGGGCGCGTTCGACCGCTGCGTCTGGATCGAGGACCGCTCCGCGTCGCAAGGCGTTCTGATCGCCCTGAGCTCCGGCACGCGCCGCTGCAGCGGCGACACCTTGAACGTCGCGTCGAGCAGCCCACTGTTGCGAAGCGGAGATCAGTGACCATGACCCGATCATCAGGAACGTGACGAGGACGACCGCCATCGGCATGACCGAGCCGCGGTCACGTTCGACGTCATCGGGTGTTGCACGATCATCGAGCATCACGCGCCACCTCGCACGACGTCGACCTGCTCGACTCCTCGGCCAGTCATGGTCTTGCTGCCCGGGAAGCCCGCCAAGACGACGTCCGCAAGTTGCACCGTGCACGTCACATCGACCACGACGACACTGCCAGGGCTGAGGTCCCCTCCGATCGACACCGAGAGGTTGGCGCAGGCAACACCTCGATCCGAGAGTGTCGACGCGACCACGGCCGACGCTGCAGCCTCGGCTCTCCCGACGTCGTACTCGGCGGCAGCCGCGCGGGCGCCAGCGCGAGCTGCGGAGTCGACGTCGCCGCCCGATCCGACGATCCGGAGCCCACCGATGATGAAGAAGCCGACCATCAGGAGCGCGACGACGGCGAGTGCTGCTTCGACTCCAGCGGAACCACGGTCGCGTTCGGCCTCGTTGGTTCGCAGCGCGCTCACGGGCCTGCTCCCTGTGGTTCGAACTGCTCGACAGCGGCAGTGCCCGTCGCGCGAATCGCGATCGTGCCGAAGAACGGCAGCAGCGACACCACTTCGCCTTCAACCTCGATCGTGACCAAGTCACCGGTGGAGGAGGCAGACACCGTGTGCGAGTCGAGCAATGAGCTGGCAGCGTCGTCGAGCAACGAGTCCGTCAACGCCGCCCCCTCATCGACGCTGGCATCGCGACGAGCGGCCGCTGCGGCACCATCCTGAGCCGCGCCAGCAATGACCGTGCGGGCGTAGTAGGCAAGAGCGAATTGGACGACGAGGAGCATTGCGAGCAGCACCACGGGCACCATCAGCACCGTCGCCGTGACCTCTCCTCGGTCGGAGCCCGTGGCTACGGCTCGGGCACGTTGTCCGCGTTGCTGGCGATCTTGGCGGCGATGACCCCACCAGCGGCGATCGCTGCGATCACGAGGATGACGATGATCGCGGTGGTGGCCGTGACCTCCCCTCGATCTCTGTCCTCGTCGACTCGACGGCGCATGGCGTCTCCGGCCGCCCACCAGGCGGTCAGCAGGGTGACTTGTATCTGCAGCATCGCTGCTCCTTTCGGGTTGCCGGGACAGAAGAACGGTGGCCATGGGTCACGGTGCCGAGAGCGCGGCCAGTGCCGGGTAGCCGATGAGAACGAGGAAGCCGGCGAACATCAGCGCCACCGGTAGGACCATGGTTTCCGAGCGAGCCTGAGCTTCCGACTCCAGTTCGGCCAGATCACGCATGCGAATCCCAGACGCCTTCGCCGAGAGCGAGTCGCGAACCTGCGCGCCATCGCCGGCGAGCGTCATCGAGGCGTGCAACTCCTCGAGTTCGCCGATACCGAGGCGGTCCCCGAGTTCACCGAGCAGACGCCATGGTGGTTCCCGCCGCGCCTGCGCAGCCGACAGTGCTGAGCGCAGGTGGCGGAACGCCGATCCTTCGCCGATCGCTACGGCGTCGAACATGGCGGTCTCCACCCCGGCTCCACCCGACATCAGAATCGTGACAAGCTCGAGATAGGCGGCGAGCGAGTGGCGGAAGGCACGGCGCGCCCTCTCGGCATCTGACCGCAGATCGAGCCGTGCGTACAACCATCCACCGGCCGCACCGAGTGCGAGGGTCGCGACAACGCCGAAGGGCGGCACGAGATCGACCGCACCGCCAACGGTCATCAACAGCAGGAAGCCTCCGGGCGCTGCGCCGAGCACCGCCCACACGAGCCGACCCTGCACGTAGCGATCGACGGTTCGCTCGCATACGGCAAGGTCTTGCTCGCGCGAACGAGTGGATCGCCCCGCCAGGCGCTCGACGAGTGCCGTGCGCTGAGAGGTCGCAGGCTGGGCGATCCGGGGGCGATGCAACTCGGCCACGAGTGCAGCCAACGGCGCTCGGCTGCCCACCGCCCCACGGGCGACGAGAAGCAGCCCTGCTCCCGCCAACGCCCCTGCGAACGTCATCGCAAGCAGCATCAGCCTCCGCCTCTCCGCTCGATGCCAGCGAGCAAACGAGGTGACGCAGCTGGCCGGCCGAGCACTACCAGCCCCCACAACGCACCGGCGAATAGGCCTCCGATGATCACGAGCACCAACTGGCCGGTGAACGAGTCGTACGGCTCCATGAACTTCGGCGAGAACACCATCAGGAGGACTGCGAGCCCGAAGCTGATCGCGACGAGCGCCCTCGACGAGGCGTACGTTCGCGCACGGCCCGTCTCGACACGGAGGCGCATCGCCGCCTGGTCGCGAGCCGCACCTGCGATCTGAGTCAGCAGATCGGCCAGCCGCTGCGCTT
The DNA here is from genome assembly GCA_964565975.1 of uncultured Ilumatobacteraceae bacterium. Classification (GTDB taxonomy): domain Bacteria; phylum Actinomycetota; class Acidimicrobiia; order Acidimicrobiales; family Ilumatobacteraceae; genus JAKOUY01. Next base: position 15,100 of record CAZMHG010000005.1, read on the forward strand.
GCCGCTCGGCCGCGATCACGAGCGACGCAACGACCAGATCGGCCACGGGGTCGTCCATCTCGGCTGCGAACTGTCGAAGTGCGACGGTGAGGGTCTCGCGCTCGGCGCGGACCGCCAGCGTCTGCACCTCGGAGCGGATGGGCGCAGGCGCAACGCGTGCAGTCACCGCGATCGCTTCCTGCAGACCGGCGTGAGAGGTAATGGTGTCGCGCAGCATCTCCGCCCAGGCGGCGACAGCGTCGCTCCGCCTCGTGAGCCGCTCTCGGCTCGATCGAACTCCGACGAGCATTGGGGCGACCCACGCTGAAGCCCCGGCGAGCGCGCCCGCGGCCGGCCATCCAGTGATGATGACCCCAGCGAGAAATGTCGCCACGACAAGCCCTGCCCGCCACCACAGTCCCTCGACGTCGATCGACCGGCGCGGACGATCTGGGACGGCGACGCCCCGCCAGCCGGCGATCGCGAGCCACAGCCCGGCACCCGCCAGCAGCCCGACGATCGCGCCTGCCAGGGTCGTCATCGGAGTCCCTCGCCGAGCTGAGCGTCGTCGAAACCTGCACGGGTGAGCATGCGGACGTGACGCCCGTCGAGCCGGCGCAGGGTGGTCAGTCCTCCGTCGGCGGAACGCGTCGCGATCGTGTTGGTCGTACACCGCTGACCGTCGAACCCGGCGACCTCCACCATCTCCACGAGCACCCGGCGCCCGTCATGGCCGCGATCGAGGTGCACGACGAAGTCGATGGCCTGATGCAGTTGGCTGTGTGCGACCTCGGGCGGCAACCGGTCCTCACCCGTGCCGAGGTAGAGCGCCAACTTGTCGAGCGCGCCGACCGCGGACGCGGAGTGCACCGTGGTGAGGGATGACTGCCCATGGGTCATCGCCTTCAACATCGGGACCGCTGCGTCGGAGTCGCGGACCTCTCCGCACACCAGCCAGTCGGGCCGGTAACGAAGCGCGTGCTTCACTTGCTGCCCTTGAGTGATGGCCCCTTCGCCTTCGTTGTTGGCGAGGCGCGCCTCCCACGACTCGACGTTGGGATGCAGGACAGGATCGAACAGGTCGAGTTCCGCTGTGTCCTCGACCACGACGACTCGGGCATGTGCGGCGAGTTCGCCCAGGCAGGCTCGAACGAGCGTGGTCTTGCCTGAACCCGTCGGCCCGGAGAAGACGATGCGGATCTCGGGTGACCGCATGCAGGCGCGCAGAAGATCGGCCACGACGGGTGTGAGCATCTTCAGGCCGACGAGGTCGGCGAGCACGACCTTGCCAAGCGTGTTGCGGCGCAGGGCGAAGGTCACGTGCTTCGACACGTCGCGTGTAGCGGCGAGCCGCAAGCCGTCTCCCAATCGCATCACCAGCATGGGGGCCTGAGCATTGAACTGGCGCTCGGTCCTGCCTGCCGTTCGGGCGAGGTGCGACAACCACGCCGCCATCTCCGCCTCCGAGGCCCACAGCCGTTCGTCGACCTGTTCGACCGACCCGTCGGATCGGTACACGAAGACGAGGTCGAACCTCGTGGCGACGATCTCTTCGACGGTCTGGTCGGCCAGCAGCAGTTCGATCGGACCGAGGCCGACCCACAGCGCCATGACACGCTCGACGACCTGGCGCTCGGTCGCCTCGTCGAGCATTCCGCGCCCCGGAAGAGAGCCGATCGGCGTCGACCCCTTGGAGGTGCTCTCGCATCACCGAGTCGGCGAGAGCCTCCTGGCCGGCACGGCTCAACCGGGTCGGTGTCCATGATGCCGTCGACAGGGCTACCTCGCGATCTTCGGCGAGTGAAGTCGGCTGGTTTGTTGATGGGGCCTGGCCTCGCAGGCGGCATGGCCACCTTCTACGTGCCGAGCCAGGCGTACCGCACCCATGTGCCGACGCATGGCTGGCCGTTCACCGAGAGTGGCGACGACGCAGTACCGACGCCGACGCCGGAAGGTCATGCGCAGGCTGTTGGTACATATCTGGTACATGGCGCTCAGCGAGCGACGCAGCCGGGGAACGCAGAAGGCCCGGAAACTCAGTGTTTCCGGGCCTTCCAGTTGGTGGCGGGGGCAGGATTTGAACCTGCGACCTTCGGGTTATGAGCCGGTTCACAGGGTGTCCGGCTGGTGTCGTCCTGTGTCGTCCAGTGCCGCTGAGCTGGCGTTTCGCGAAGTCGCCCTGTCGGTTGGTGTCTGTGGATAACCACTGAATTCACTTCATCCATTAGAAGATCCATTAGAAGATCGGCGGCTTGGTTAAGGCGGACGGGCGTCCAGCGGCCGCCTCCGTCACGACGTGCCGTCACTCGTCGGGCCGTACGATCGACCCATGACCAACGCAGCCGAGGCGCTCCTGCGCCAAGCGCTTCGCCTGCCCGTCGAGGACCGAGCGCTCCTCGTCTCCAGGCTTCTCGAGAGCCTCGATGAAGATGCCGCCGACGACGCATCCATCGAGAAGCTCTGGTCGTCGGAGGCGGAGCGCCGAGCACGCACTCTGGAGTCGGGCGAGGCGATGCCAATGGGCTGGGACCATGTGACCGCCCGCGTCGACGAGGGTCGGTCATAGGTCGATCGCCCCCAGCCGTCGCGGTCAGCGGCGAAACAGCTCGGCGTGGAAGATGCGGACGGCCTCGACAGCCTCGGCCCGGAGTTCGGCAACGTCGAGGTCGCCGTGGTTGAACTCCATCTCGTCGGCGTAGGCCCATGCCCCCTGGGCCTCGACATCCGCGAAATTGTCGCGCAGGTCGTCCAGCGCAGTGCTTGCGCCGACCAATTCACCGGCGAAGAAGTCGAGGACGCGCCCGGCCGCTTGCCGTGGGCCGCCGAGGTCGTTGTGGAGCAGCACGTACGCGATGTCGTACCAGTCCTTGTTCTTCCGTCGCGAGTGTGCCGCAGCGGACTTGGCCATCAGGAACCCTGCCAGTCCGGTTACGTAGAGTTCGGCGCGGCGCTGCTCACCCCTCCATCGCGTCGTCAAGGTGTGGAGCTGTCGGTCACGCACGGCGTAGCCGGTCCCACGAAGATTCGCCGCGCCGAGCGCTTCGCACCCGACGAACTCGATCGTGGTGCCCGAGCGTTCGGTTTCGAGGTCGGCGAGGAGTTCGAACTTCACCATGGCCGTCGCCCCGTCCTCGGTGCTCTTCCAGCGCCAGACTCGCTCGTCGTCGGGCTCGAACTCTGCGTTGCGCAAGGCGCGCTCGAGGTTCGCAGCGTTCACGGCGCCTGCGGCGATCTCGAGGTCGACTTGGACGTCGACGTCGGTCGTTCCGGAGTGCTCGAAAGCCGACCCCGAGCAGAGGAGCTCCGGAACGAGGCCGCCGATCAACACGAATTCGGGTGTCGAGCCGTAGTGATGGACGACCCGCACGAGTGCTCGTTCAGCGGCGGCGCGAGCGGCGCGTGACCGCGGCTGTTCCTCGGCCATCTGCTGCCTCCTTTCGGGTGTCACCGGGTCCGGACTGGGGATGTAGCAACGCTGTGGCGCCCGGTCTGTCGAGCATGGTTTCGCGCAGGTGCGCGGCGGCGTCCTCCCCGCGAACACCCGCGTGGAGGAGGTCGACGTAGACCCTTGGCCAAGGGGCGTATCGGATTCTCTCAGGATGGCTGGCGACAGCCGCCTCCCGCGACAGGCGTTCGACTGCGGTAGACGGGAACGGACGCATCACGAGGCGACCCCCCGGAACCGGGCGGAGATCGACATCGGCGAGTAACGCAACCAGCTCCGCCGGTGTCTTGCGGTCGACGTAGATCTCCGCCGTTGCAACACGCGTGAGGTACGGCGCAAGCTCGGCAGCCGCGAGTGTGCCGGTGACGGCGTAGCCAACCCTGCGGCGTTCGAGTTCGCCCGCGAACGCAAGCGCCCCGTCCACGATGTCACGCCACACGACGCCCACCTCGAGCGCGAAGGCTGGACGGCGTTGGGCTGCCGACGTGGCGTAGCTCTCGAGCAACGCGGCCGGCCGCGTCAGACGGCGGGCGGAGTCACGCCCGCGGGCAGCCGTCGCCTCGAGCAGGCCCTCCTGGGCGAGGAAGCGCAACGCGTTGACGCAACTGCCAGTCGAGAGGCCGGTTGCGCCCTGCACGGCGCTCGTGGTGGCAGGCGTGCCGATCAGCAATGCCTCGGCCACCCCTTCCACCGTGGCGTTCCAACGGCTGCCGGCCGCCCTCGACACGGTGGGCTGACCGGTGCGCGAGACGACCAGACTCCCGTGTGCGATCTCGGCTGCTCCGGTCTCGTCGACCCAGCCGATACTGCGGGTGGACAGCAGCTCCCGGACCGAGCGACTTAGCCTCGAGCCAACAAGCACATCAGGCTGGCCGTCGGAGCGCGTCAGGATCGCGCCGAGGGCACGCTCGCTGGGCTGACCGACCCACGCAATGTCGAGTGGACGACCGTTGATAGTCAACCGAGCGTGGTCAAAGGTGTCGTGGCCCTCAATGCGCACTTCGAGTGGTTCCAGCTCGGTTGCGCGGGGAAGCACCGCTCGGAGCGCGGCAAGGGCCCGCTCCCAACCTGGTCGTCCTGTCCGCGCCACGTCAATACCTCACTCGCGACAATACCTCATTCCGTCAATGAGGTATTGGACTTACTGAGGTTTTCAGCGGGCGCCGAGCTTCCGCCGAAGACGGCCTACCCCTCGCCGGCCACCTCGCTGGCGGTGCCGGCGACGAAGCCACGTTGATCGCCGTCGCTCGAGACGTGGAAGTCAACAGCCCGAGGGCACGGTGGACCGACCCATCACGCGACGGATGAGCTCTACACCGTCGCGGGCCAGGCCAGACCGATACCTCGCGCGCTTCGTCCGTTTCGATTCCGGGCGGCAGCGGCGCCACCTTCCGGGGACGATCTGCCCGGGGGGCACGTTAGGCGGGGCGCTTCAACAGGACGCGAGGAGCCGAGGACTCCACCCAGACTCCGACGGCCTCCCAACCTTCGGCACCGGCGGCATCGAGCTCATCGATCCCGCAGACCCGGTAGGACCACGCGACCGACGGCGCCGGCCCACCAGCCCCCGGGGTCGAGCGGCCACTTCTTGTGATCGCCGCCGGGTAGTGCCGCAGTGCGGCTTCCAACGCGACGGGAGGCATGTCCTTCACGGCGAACCCGATGCGATCCCCGCCGGACTCGATGATGAGGACCGCCTGGAACTCGGCTCGTTTGGCCAGGCTCCCAAGCAGTGCTCCGGCCGCACCCGCGAGCAACGCGCCCGCGACGACTCGACCGGCCGAGGAACGCTCCGCCGCGGTGTTCGACCCCTCGACCAGCCAGTATGCGACGTCTTCCCAGGCGACGGAGAAGAGGGGTTCGTGGCCGTACTCGCCGGCGGTCTCGAACCGAACCGCGCTCTCGGTCAGCACCAGGCGACCGGATGCCGGCGAGTTCGCGGCATACAACGGATGACCGCCCAGGTACGCGGCCTCGAGCTCGGTGTTGTTCACGCCACCAACGTATGAAGTCCCTGCACCCGCGTGGGCGGGATCGATCGGCGCCCTCGTGCAACGCCGAGACCTGACGACACCGGTCACCCTCGTCGAGCCACCTTCTTGCCCGCAGGCGCGTCGAGCTTCTTCCCACACCGCACGACCCGCTTGGCCAGCGCGTCGTTGTACTCGCTCGCCACCAGCTCGCACCCTCGTGTGGCCACGGCGATCGCATCATTCCAGCGCGCCGCCCGCTCGAGAATCAGAGAGTGGCGGTTGGCGACGCGCTGATCCGCCCATCCCTCGCTCCAGGCCCGCTCACACCAGGCGAGAGCCTCGTCCGTGTCGCCCTGCACGGCGAGAGCGTTGGCGACGCGTTCCACGGCTGCGCAGATCGGCTGGGGGTCATCATCGGCGGTGACCACCGGGAGAACAGCGGTGAGGATGTCCCGTGCGACGACCAACTCGCCGCGGCGCAGGGCCTCCTGAACGGCGGTGCTGGCGAGCTCGGCGGCGGTCACGTAGCGGAGGCGCAGACCTGGGCTGTGCAGGAGCTCGAACAGCGCAGCGAGCGCGGCGCTCTCCCGTCGGGTCTCGTGGTAGCCCCACCAGCCGGTGAGCACGTCGTCGAGCGCTTCGGCACCATCGTCGGACCAGAACCCGTCGCCCGTGCC
>CAZMHG010000006.1:0-20990 GCA_964565975.1 uncultured Ilumatobacteraceae bacterium
GACGCCGCTGTGGAGCAACTGCATGATCAGCTGGTACCGGGCGACGGTGGCGCGCAGCACCTCCAGGATCGAGTCGCGGCCGGACACGCGCGGTCGGTCCATCATCGTGAACACGGCGTCGGCGTCGTAGACGTTGGCGATGTCGTCGATCGCAGCGCGGTTGATCGCGTCGGTGTAGGACGCGGTGAGGGCGCGGATCGCCAGTTCGTCGGCGACGGCTTGGTCGCCCACCGGTCGGTCGTTCATCGGCTGCTCCTCACGATCTGTGCGCTGCGGCGCCCATCAGGTCCGTTCCCCCGTGCCATCGGCGGTGCGGCGGATGACGTCGGGGTTGCCGTCGCGCCAGGTGTAGGACTGCGTCCGCAGCGCAATGCGCCAGCGGCCGTCGCCGCAGCGGACGACCCGGTCGCGGTAGGTCCCGGCGATCACGTACAGCTCGCCGCCGGACAACCCGCGCCGTACGTGCTGTGCCTGGAAGTAGGCCACCGCCGACCCCTGGTCGGGGTCCGCGCCGTGCAGCTGCACCAGGATCGTGCCGAGCAGGTGCTGGCTGTCGTCGAGCGGTGTCAGCGCCGCACGGGTGCGCGCCACGATGTCGTCGACGCCGGCCAGTTCGCCGCCGGGATGCACGTACCGGGCAGTCGGGACGAAGCAGTCCGCCAGCGCCGCCCAATCTCGTGCATCCTGGGCGAGGGCAAGGCGCACGAGCAGGTCGTGGACCGCAGCCCGGTCGGCGAGGTGCTGCAGCGTGCCCTCGTTCGGCTCGCCGGAGGTCATCCCTGCGCCCGGCGCGGGTTGGGCGCACCGCCGTCGCGACGCGGGTTCGATGCCCGCCTCGAGCACGTGGCGTTGGGCGATGCGCCATGTCGGGCCGGCCAGTGTCCACCGGTCGTGGTACTCGCCCCACAGCACCATGTCCGGGCGGTCGCGATCGCGGTAGCGGTGCCAGGCACGCACGTAGCTGACCGCCGTCGCCGAGGTGTCACCGGTGAACGTGATCGTGATGTTCCCGATCAGATGCTGCGTGGCCTCGAACGGGGCCAGGGCACGGTTCATCCACGCCACGACCGCGTCGACCCCGTGCATCTCGCCACTGTGCGGCGAGGCGAACACGCACCCGTCGGCGAACACCTGCCGGTGGTCCTCGGTCTGCAGCCAGTCGGTTGCCCGGGCGTAGCGGTACATCTGCTCGGTGATCGCCCACCGATCCTCCAACCGCGCCTCAACGTTCGCGCCGGAACGAGCGTGCGTCGGGGTCCACTCCGTCGGGGTCCACTGCGCCGACCCGTCGCCGGCACCACCCGTGTCCGTCATCTCGCTCCTCACCATGTGCAGCACGAGTGTTCCATAGCGACACGCCGCCGGCGGGCGGAACGGTCAGTCGACGTCGGCCAGGTGGATCGGGCGCTGCTCGGTGGCCGAGCGCTGGCAGGCGAACGCGACCCGGAACGCGGCGAGGGCGTCGTGGTGATCCACTGTGGGGGGCGTGCCGTTGGCGATCGTGTCGGCGAAGGCGGCGATCTCGTTGCGATACGCATCCGGGAAGCGGCTGAACGCATGCGGGATGCCGTCTCTGGTCTGGAACGTGAACGGCTGGGCGAGTCCCTGCTCCGCGGTGCGCAACGTGAGGTCGCGATGGTTCAGCGCGCCCAGTTCGATGGCACCGTCGGAGCCGAAGATCTCGGCGCGGATGTCGTAGCCGTATCGGGCATGAACCGAGCCGTGGAAGTGGCCCAGCGCCCCCGTGTCGAAGCTCAGTGCAACCGTCGCGTTGTCGGCGAACCCGACGATGCCGGCAGAGTCGACCACCAGGTTGGCGGTCTGGGCGTAGACCGTGGTGATCTCGGCGCCGATCAGCATGCGTGCCGCGTCGATGTCGTGGATCAGCATGTCGACGAACAGCCCGCCGCCGGTGTTCGGGTCGAGCGCCCACGGCGGGGACGGGATCGGATCACGGATGTTGCTGCGAAGGTAGGTCGGTGTCCCGATCCGGCCGTCGGCGATCAGCCGGCGGGCCTCGACGTGGTCCGGGTCGTGCCGGCGGTTGAAGCCGATCTGGCACAGGATGCCCGACCGGTCGATCGTCTCGACGAGCAGCCGGGTGTCAGCCATGGTCGACGCCAGCGGCTTCTCGCAGAACAGCGGTTTGCCGGCTGCGGCGACCGCCATCACCGGTCCGACGTGCAACGCGGTCGGGGTGGCGACGATGACCCCGTCGACATCCGGGTGGGCGACGAGCGCATCGACCGACCCGACGGCCACCGCGCCGAACTCGGCGGCCACCCGTTCCGCGAGCGCGGCGTCGACGTCGTACACGGCGGTGAGGCGCACTCCGGGCAGGCGCCTGGCGGCGATCTCGGCGCGCACCCGGCCGAGCCGGCCGAGCCCGATCAGCCCGATCCCGACGCTCGGCGCGCTCACGACGCGGCCCCCGATCCGCTCGCCGCACCTGCAGCCTCGACCAACCGGCGCAACGCGGCGGCATCCTCGGCCATCGTGTCGATCGGCTCGGGGTGGCGGTGTGCCAGCGGGCCGGCGGCGTAGAAGTTCTCCAGGCTGATCCACCCCTGGTAGCCGCGGTCGACCATCAGCGAGATCTGCTCGGCGACCTTCGCCTCGCCGGTCCCGACGATGGCGCTGGAGAGCACGCCGCCGATGCCGTCCTTGGCGTGCGCTTGGGCGACGCGCGGGTACAGCGCGGCGAGTTGGGCCACCTGATCGAACCCGCGGTTGAGGAGATAGTTCTGCATGTCGAAGAACAGCGCCAGGTTGGGCGCATCGACGCGCTCGAACAACTCGTCCGTCTCGGCGACCGACAGCACGTTCTCGGTGGAGACGGTGACGCCGTGGTCGGCGGCCAGTGTGCAGGCGAACCGCAGTCCGTCGGCCATGTTGCGGCGCTGTTCCGGGCTGCTGACGAAGCTGCCCTCGAAGCACGGGAACTGGACAAGGTCGAGGCCGAGCGCGGCCGCGGCAGCAATCGCCGCGGCCATCGTGGCGCGTGCTCGGCGCCCGCCGCCGCTGTCGGGCGCGACGTCGAGCCCGTCGACGCACAGCTGGTTGGCCGCCAGCGAGACCAGTTCGATGCCGGCGTCGGCGGCCGCTTGCCGGTAGGCGTCGCGGATCAGCTGGCGCGACATCGGGTAACCGGCACTGGCCGGCCCAAGGTCGACCTGCAGCCCGTCCAGACCTGCCTGGGCGACGTAGCGGCACGCCGTGGGACCGGCGATCGGCACCGACCACTCGGCGATGCCCAGCTTGATCGGCGGGTGCTTCGTGGACAGAGCGCTCACCACAGGTTCTGCCCTCCCATGATCGCCAGGTTGTGACCGATCATGTAGTCCGACGCATCGCTCGCCAGGTACAGCACACCGGCTTGGATGTCGGCGACCTCGGCGAGGCGGCCCATCGGGATCTGGGTCAGCCACTCGTCCTTCAGCGGCGCCAGCTCGGCCGACTCGATCAACGGGGTGCGCACGATGCCCGGCGATACGGCGTTGACCCTGATCCCGTGCTCGGCCCACTCGGTCGCCAGGCACGCGGTGAGGTGGGCGACGCCGGCCTTCGACGTGTTGTACACGGCTTGCTTCTGCGGATGCGGCACCAGGACGCTGGACATCGAGGCGACGTTGACGATCTTGCCGTAGCCCTGGGCGATCATGTGGCGGGCCTCTGCCTGGCAGCACAGGAACACGCCGCGCAGGTTGAGGTCGAACGTGGCGTCCCACTCGCTGATCGGTGTGCTCTCGGCGGCGGAGTTGAAGTTGATCCCAGCGTTGTTGACGGCGATGTGCAACCCGCCGCAGCGGTCGATCGTCGCGCCAACCATCGCGGCGATCGAGTCGGGGTCGGTGACATCGGCCTGCACGGCGGCGACGTCCAGCCCGCGACCGGCGAGCTCGCCCGCGGTGGCCGTCGCCTTGTCGCCGTTGAGGTCGGCGATCATCACCTTCGCCCCTGCCTGGGCGAGCGCGATCGCGAAGCCGCGACCCAGCCCCTGGGCACCACCGGTGATCAGCGCGACGCGGCCGTCGAGGCGGAAGCGATCGAGGATCGGAGCGTCCTCGGTGAACGGTGGTGTTCGGGTCATATGGCCTCCACTGGCAGGTGCGGGGATTGGGTCGACGAGCGGATCACGAGCCGCGGCGGGACCACCTCGACGACGGGCTCGGTGCGGCCGTCGAGCCGCTCAAGCAGCAGCTCGACGGCCCGCCGGCCGAGTGCGGCCAGGTCGCCGTCGATGGTCGTGAGGAAGTCGCCGACCGGCGCGGTGACGCTGGAGTTGTCGTACCCGACGACGGACACGTCGCCGGGAACGGCGATGCCCAGGCGATGGAGCTCGGCGATCGCGCCCCAGGCGACGACGTCGGAGCAGGCGAACAGCGCGGTCGGCAGGTCGCCGGCCAGCTCGACGGCGGCCTTCGCGCCGACCTCGGCGGTGAACCCGGCGCCGATGATCCGGTTCGGCGACAGCCCTGCCGAGGTCATCGCGTCGCGGAAGCCGGCGCGCCGTTCGCGACCGCCTGCCCCGGTGCCACCGCAGATGTGGGCGATGGTCGTGTGGCCGCGGTCGATCAGGTGCTCGGTCGCCAGGCGCCCTCCGAGACGGTCGTCGACGACGACACGGTCGAGCCGGCGAGCCCGCGGCAGGCACGCCGCGGCAACGACCGGTACGTGCGCGTCGATCGACTCGATCGTCGTTGCGCCGATCCGCGTGCCGACGATGATCACGCCGTCTGCGCGCAGCTCGCGGAACGTCTCGATCGCCTCGAGCTCGCGGCGCCGGTCGTAGTGCCCAGTGCCGAGCAGCACACGTAGGTCGCTCGCCTCGGCCACGGCGGCAATCGCGTCGGACAGGTCGGCGAAGAACGGGTTGTGCAGGTCGCCGACGACCACGCCGATCAGCCCGGACCGCCGGGCGGCAAGGGTGCTGGCCGCCAGGTTGCGGGTGTAGCCGAGCTCCGCGGCTGCGTCGGCGACGCGTTGCCGCGTCTCGTCGGACACCCCGGGCAGGCCGCGCAGGCTGATCGACACCGCTGCGCCGGACAGGCCCGTGGCCGCGGCGATGTCGCCCAACGTCGGCCGGCCGACGAGTGGGGAGTTGGGTCTTGCCGCGGGCACGACCGGGATGCTAAGACTTAAGCGCTTAAGTTGCAAGTGTTGATCGAACCGGCGATCGGGATGGCCTCGGAGGACTCATGGCGCTACAGCGACTCGACCACTACAACATCGAGACGGTCCGGCCGGACGACACGGTCGCGTTCTACTGCGACGTGCTCGGGTGCGTCAACGCCCCGGAACGCCGGCCGGCCGTACCCGTTCCCGGCACGTGGCTGCTCGTCGGCGGCCATCCCGCGATCCACGTCAACTTCGTCGACGACGATCTGTCCGCACGGACCGGCGCGATCGATCACGTCGCCTTCGAGGCCTCGGGCTTCTTGGAGATGTGCGCCCAGCTCGACGCGCTCTGCGTCACCTACCAGGCGGTCGAATCGCCGCAGTTCGACCTGTTGCAGATCTACGTCGTCGATCCCAACCAGATCCGCGTCGAGATCAACATCCGTGGCGAGACCGCAGCGGTTGCCGCAGCGCGCGCTGGCGCGCCTGCGCGGCAGGCCGGATGACGCGGATCACCGACCCGTCGTGGCTGGTCGCGGTCGACGACGATCCGACCGGCTGCCAGTCGGTGTCGGGTGTTCCGTTGCTCACCGCGTGGGACGACGACACCCTCCACGCTGCGGCTCGCCGCCGAGCACCGGTGACGTTCGTCCTGACCAACAGTCGCGCGATGCCCGAGGACGAGGCCGTGCGGGTGAACACCGACGTCGGCGCAGCACTACGACGTGTGGCCGAGGCTGACGGGCTGCGTCTCCGCCTGATCAGCCGCAGCGACTCCACGTTGCGCGGCCACTTCTCAGCCGAGGTCGACGCGCTCGCCCGCGGGGCCTCGATCACACCCGACGGCATCGTGCTCTGCCCGGCGTTCTTCGAGGCCGGCCGCTACACCGCCGACGGCATCCAGTGGGTCCGACGCGACGCGGAACTGGTCCCGGCGTGCCGGACCGAGTTCGCCGTCGACGCCACGTTCGGGTTCGCCGAGCTGACCCTTGCCGACTGGGCACGCGCCCGCGGGGCGCCCGACGACGTGGTCGACGTCGGCATCGCCGAGCTCTCCCGCGGCGACGTGGCCGCGATCGCGGCGAAGCTCGCCAGCGTCCACGGCGGCCGGACCATCGTGGTCAACGCCACGAGCTACGAGCACCTGCGCACCCTCGACGACGCCGCACGGCGGGCCGAGGCGCGAGGGGCGGTGTTCGTCTATCGCACCGGACCCAGCTTCGTACGCGCCGCCGCCGGCTTGGACGCGCCCGCCCTCGCCCCGCTCAGCGCCGCCGGGCATCCGGGCATCGTCGTCATCGGGTCGCACACCGACCTCACCAACCGCCAACTCGACGATGCACTGGCCAACCATCACCTCGAGCTGATCGACCTCGACGTGACGTCCGCGCTCGACCCTGCAACGGCGGCGGAGCAGATCGAGAGCACGGCACGACGCGCCGTCGACGCGCTGGGCCGCGGTTGCGTCGCGCTCCGCACGGGCCGTGCCGTGATCACCACCGACGCGGGCCGCACGCCGTTGGACATCAGCCGAGCCGTGGCCGCCGCGCTCACCGAGACCGTTCGCCGGGTGGTGACGAACGCCCGGATCGGCTGGGTGATCGCCAAAGGGGGGATCACCTCGCACGACCTGCTCGCCGCCGCGTTCGGCGTGCGAACGGCGGAGGTCGCCGGTCAGGCGCTGACCGGCATCATCCCGGTCCTCGACATCGAGGTCGACGGCGGACGGATGCCCTACGTGATCTTCCCCGGCAACGTCGGCGACGAGCACACGCTGACCCGAGTCCTCGACTCGCTGATCCCATCGCGCTCATCCACGCACCCGGGACCGCCGGAGTTCACCGGTTCCGGACGACGATAGAGACGTGACGGCACTCCCGGATCGCCCTGGCGCCAACCTGCTGGCGCTCTACGACCGGGCTCTCCCTCAGGTCTACGGCTACTTGATCGCCCGTTGCGGCGACCGGGCGACCGCCGAGGACCTGACCTCGGAGACGTTCGTGGTCGCCGCACGCCAGGACGGCGCGGTGTTGAGCGTCGCCTGGCTGATCGGGGTCGCCCGCCACAAACTGGTCGACCACTGGCGTGGCCAAGCCCGCCACGAGCGCTTGCTGCGCGCCGTGGCCGACGTCTCGGTCGACACCGACGACCCATGGGACGTCACCCTCGATCGTGTCCGTGCCCACGCGACGCTCGCCAAGCTCTCGCCGCAACATCGGATCGCGCTGACCCTGCGCTACTTGGACGGCCTCAGCGTGCCCGAGGCTGCCGACGTGCTCGGCCGCACGGTCGAGGCCACCGAAACGTTGCTCGTACGGGCCCGCCGCCAGTTCCGCCACGTCTACGAGGAGCGCAGCGATGCCTGAGCGGCCCCCCGATCCTCTCGACGCGTTGCGCGCCCCGATCATCCCCATCGCGCCCGATCCCAGCTTCGCCAGCCGCCTGCGCGAGCGCCTCACCCGACTCCAGCCCGCATCGATCAACGAGGAGCGAACAATGAGCATCGACCTCACCAACCGTCCCCGCAACGGAGTCCGTCACGGCGACGTCTCCTACATCACCCTCGGACTCCCCGACCTCGCCCGAGGCCGCGCCTTCTACGGCACCGTCCTGAACTGGCGGTTCGGCCCCGACGACAGCGAGCACGGCGCCGAGGTCGACGACATCGCGCCGATGATCGGCTTGCGGGACGGCGACCAACCCCAAGGCGGCCGCATCCACGGGGCCGTGCTCGGGTTCCGGGTCGACGACATCGCCGCCGCCGTCGACGCGGTCCGAGCCAACGGCGGCACGATCAGCGACCCCCACCCCGAGCCCTACGGCATCACGGCAGAAGGACACGACAACCAAGGCGTCGCGCTCTCCCTCCACCAGTTGCCCCCGGCCGCGCGTCGCTCCACGACCACCGAGTTCCACAACGGCGACGTCGAAGGCGACGTCTCCTACCTCACCATGGTCGTCGCCGACATCGACGCGGCCCACGCCTTCTACCACGCCGTGTTCGGCTGGACCTTCAACGTCGGCCGCGCCGGCGGTGCCCAGGTCACCGGCGTCGCCCCGCAGATCGGCATGACCACCCGACCAGAATCCGGTCCGGCCACCCCGGGTGTGATCCTGTGCTACCGGGTTGACGACATCGTCGCCGCGACCGACCGCGTCCGCCGCGCCGGTGGTCAGGCCCGCCCGGCCGAACAGCAGCCCTACGGGCTCGAATCGCTCTGCGCCGACGACCAGGGCACCCCGTTCTACCTCCACCAGTTCTGAGCGAATCGACCGCGCTCGGCCGTCCGCCCGGCTCGGTTCAGCCGACGGTCGAGGTGGACGGTGACCTCGTCACCGTCGGTCCTGGGGGCGATCCGTCGTGGTTCGCCGGTCGGCGTGTGCATCGGCGGCCGCGGCCCCGACGGGTCGCGCTGCCCAACTGGCGAGGAGCGCGAGGGCCTCGGCGGTCGGTGAGCCGGGCTCCGCGGCGTAGACGAGGATCCGCTGACCGGGATCGTTGGGAAGGTGCAGTGCCTCGTAGCCGAGCGCGAGGTCACCGACGATCGGATGGTGAAGCCGCTTCACGGTCGCGCAGGACAGCTGCACGTTGTGCGCGGCCCACCGCAGCCGGAACTGGTCGCTGCGCGTCGACAGCTCACCGACCAGGTCCGAGAGGCGCCGGTCGTAGGGGTCGCGTCCGGCTTCGGCGCGCAGGACCGCCACCGAGTCGTTGGCCATCGTCTCCCAGTCGACGAAGAACTCGGCAGCGTCGGGGTCGAGGAAGATGAACCGGGCGACGTTCACCGGCCGTTGCGGAGCGGCGAACAACGGTGCGTACATCGCCGCTCCCAGCGCGTTGGTCGCGAGCACGTCAAGGCGGCCGTTGCGCACGTAGGCGGGATGGTCGACGAAAGCGTCGATGATCCGCTGGACCATCGGACGAACTCGTTCCTGCTTCGGTTGCCGTTTGGGAGCGCGAGCCGCGTTCAGATGGCTGACCAGGTCGTAGAGGTGGGCTCGCTCGGCGGCATCCAACCGCAGCGCCCGCGCGACCGCGTCGAGCACGTCGGCCGAAGCGCCTTCGGCGTTGCCGCGCTCCAAGCGCGTGTAGTACTCGACGCTGATCCCTGCCAGCAGGGCGACCTCCTCGCGCCGCAGCCCGGCGACGCGCCGGTTCCGGCCGAACACAGGTAGCCCGGCATCCTGCGGCGAGGTCCGGGCCCGGCGTGAGCCCAGGTAGTCACGCAACTCGTGGCGGGCGTCCTGCATGCGACCAACGCTACGAACGATCCGCGGCCGGTGGAAGTCTCTGCGAGTACCCCTCTCGGTGAGCCCGTCGATCACCGCGCCCGACGCAGCGCCCGGCGCGTCGCGTCACGCGAGCGTTCGAGACCGTCGATGATCAGGTCGAGGACGAAGCTGAACTCGTCGGGTCGCTCGCCGAGGGTCTGGTCCGGCTCCTGGTGATAGCGGATGTGGTCGGCCATGAACGGGTAGCGCGCCGCGGCGAGCTCGCGGTCGACGCGGGCATGCATGTTGGTGGTGTCGCCCTCGTCGAAGTCGTAGGCGATCTGCTGCGACGTGAACCCGCCGATGTGCAGCAGGATCGCGTGGAAGCCGACGTCGCGCAGATGGCCGCCGAACCCGCCGGCGGTCAGCAGGCGCATGGTGGTCTCCATGATCTGCCAGCGATTGGGGCCGGGAAAGTGGTCCGTCGAGATCGGCCCTGCCCAGCGGTGCCGCAGCAGCATGCGGTGTTGCCCAACCGCCACGTCGCGCAGTCCGGCCTTCCAGCCGACGTGTGCCGGGTCGGGGAGGACGACCTCTGCGGCGATCAGGTCGAGCATGCCCTCCAGCAGGTCGCGCTTGTTGGCGACGTGGTTGTACAGCGCCATCACCCCGAATCCGAGGTGATCGGCAAGCCGGCGCATCGACAGGCCGTCGATGCCCTGCCGGTCGGCAAGCTCGATGCCGGCGCGGAGGATCCGCTCCCGGTTCAAACGTGCCCGTTCACCTGCGCTGGCCGTGGTCCGAACCGAAGACATCGCGCACAGCGTACGTTCGCGGTTGCCTCACGTACAGCGTACGTATAGTGTGCCGAGTATGACGAACGTACACCGTACGCATCCACCCACCACCGTCCCCGCTCGTCCACCGGCGACGATGCAGGCCGTCGTCAACGACCGCTACGGTCCGCCCGACGTCCTGGAGATCCGGAGCGTCGCCGTGCCGGCGCCCGGCGCAGGCGAGGTGCTGGTCGAGGTCGCCGCAGCGGCGCTCAACCCGCTCGACTGGCACTTCACCACCGGTCGGCCGTACTTCCTGCGGCTGATCGCCGGACGACGCCGGCCAAAGCAGGCCACGCGAGGAGCCGACGTCGCCGGCCGGGTCGCCGCGCTCGGCGACGGCGTGACCGGGTTCGCCGTCGGCGAGCGGGTCGCCGGGATCGCCTCGGGCAGCTTCGCCCAGTTCGCCACGGCCAACGTCTCGCGCGTCGCCGTGGTGCCTGCCGGGCTGGCCGACCACGAGGCCGCGGCAGTGCCGCTCGCCGGCGTGACCGCGCTCCAGGCGCTTCGCGACCACGGCGACGTCGCCGCCGGGCAGCGAGTGCTGGTGATCGGGGCGGCCGGCGGTGTGGGGGTGTACGCGGTCCAACTCGCCGTGGCGATGGGTGCCGCCGTCACTGGCGTGTGCAGCGGCCGCAACGTCGACCTTGTCCGATCGCTCGGCGCGGCCGACGTGATCGACTACGAGACGGCCGGCTGGGCCGACCGCTCCGGCTTCGACGTGATCATCGACACCGTCGGCAACAGCCCGCTCGGCGAGTGCCGGCGGGCACTGGTCGACGGCGGGAGGTATGTGATGGTCGGCGCCCCGAAGGCGAACCCGTGGCTCGACCCGATCGGCCGGATCGTCGCCGGCAAGCTGCGCTTCGCGTTCCGGTCCCAGCGAATCCGCCAGTTCACCGCGACGATCACCGCCGAGGACGTACGCGTGCTGTACGGCTACGTGGATGCCGGTCAGGTGCGCGCCGTGGTCAGTCGGCGGATCGCTCTCGCCGATGTCCCCGCGGCGACCGCCGACATCGGTGCAGGGCACACCCGTGGCAAGGTCGTCGTCGACATGCGGGCGGGCGTTGACCCTGGCGCGACGGCCTGACCACACCCGCACCGCGCGGCGCAGCCGGCAGCTACCCGTCCGCGAGGGCGACGAGGGCGGTGTTGACGATGTGACCGGCGCTGATGCCGGTGAGGTCGTAGAGGTCGGCAATGGTGCCGGACTCGCCGAAGCGGTCGACGCCGAGCGGGTAGTGGCGGGCGCCGGTGGCCGAGCCGACCCAGGCCAGGGTGTTGCTCGCGGCGTCGTGCACGCTGATGATCGGGCGGTCACGCCAGGCGGTGGGGATGAGGTGGTTGAGGTGGCTGGCGCGCCGGTGCCCGGTTGCGGTCGTGTAGGCGCGGCGGACCCCGCGGTGCCAGTCGAGGTAGATGCGCGTGGGGCTGGTGAGATGGACGACGGCGGCGGTGATCCCTTCGCTGTCGAGGATCGCCGCGGCGTCGAGTGCTTCGGGAGCGGTGGCGCCGGTGGTGACGATGGTGACCGTCGGGCGGTCGTCGGGTGCAGGGTCGACCAGGCGGTAGCCGCCGGCCAGGACCTGGCGCCGAAGCTCGCCGGCACCGATGCGGTCGAGCGCGGCACCGAAGGGCGCCTGGTCGATCGGGCGGGTGGTCAGCCGAAGGTAGGTGCTCTGCCCGTCGGGCTCGGCCAGGTCGCGGATCGCGTCGGTCAACAGCCAGTCAAGCTCGGTGGCGTACGCCGGTTCGGCGTAGTGGAGGTGTGGGAGGCCGAGACCGACACCGGCGGTGATCGTGGACTGGTGCGCGCCGCCCTCGGGGGCGAGTGTGACGCCCGACGGTGTGCCGGCGACGATGAACCGCGCGCCGTTGTAGAGCGCGTAGACCAGCGCGTCGAGACCGCGTAGGACGAACGGGTCGTAGACGGTGCCGATGGGGATCAGGGTGCGCCCGAAGTGCTCGTGGGCCAGGCCGAGTTGACCGAGGAGCATGAACAGGTTCATCTCGCTGATGCCCAGCTCGATGTGTTGGCCAGACGGGGTGGGCGCCCAGCGGAGCAGCCGTCGGTCGCCGCCGTGGGGGTCGCGCGTGGTCGGCGCGTAGACACCGCGTTTGTTGATCCATCCGCCGAGGCTGGTGGAGATCGACACGTCCGGTGCGGTGGTGACGATCTGCGGTCCGAGGTCGGGATCGTCGGCGAGCGCGCTCAACGAACGACCGAGCGCTTCTTGGGTGGACGTGGAGCCGCTGGTGATCGGCGCACGGGTCTGCTCGGGGGGATCGAGCCTCGGGCGAGGTGGGGTCGGTGTGTTGTTGATCCGCCGCCCGATGGCGTCGCACCACCGGCCGGCATCGCTGGCCGGGTCGAGGCGGTCCCACTCGTCCGCTTCGGTGAGCCCGTGCGCGGTGCGCAGGTCGTCGATCTGGGCAGGTGTCAGCAGCGCGGCGTGGTTCAGCGCGTCACCGGCGAACGGGAGGCCTCGCCCTTTGATCGTGTAGGCGAGGACCACGCTGGGCCGATCGGTCTCGGCGTCGCACGCCCGGTAGCTGTCGATCAGCAGTTGCAGGTCGTGGCCACCGAGGTCGGTAACGAGTTCGGTGAGCTCGGCGTCGTCGAGGTCGCCGACGCTTCGGTGCACGACGGGGTCGGCGCCGGCGAGGAAGGCGTCGCGTACCTCGCCGGTGGGCAGGGTGAAGAGGTGCTGGTAGGCCTCGTTGGGCATCGCGTCGATATGTGCGCGCAGGGCGTCGCCGTCGGTCGCCTCGAACGCGGCCTGCAGCCGGCGGCCGTACTTGGCTTCGACGACGTGCCATCCGGCGACGTGGAAGAACTGGCGGAGCCGGTTGGCGGCGATGTCGGGGATGACGCGGTCGAGGCTCTGGCGGTTGAGGTCGACGACCATGCTGAACTGGCCCAGGCCGGCGAGTGCGGGGTCGGCGATCGCTTCCCACACGTTGCCCTCGTCGAGCTCGGCATCGCCGACGAGCGCGATGAACCGACCGGTGGGTGTGGTGTCGTCACGGCTGGCGAGGTAGCGCGCCGTTGCTGCGGCGAACAGTGGCGCCACGGCACCGAGCCCCACCGAGCCGGTGGAGAAGTCCGACACATCCGGGTCCTTCGTGCGCGACGGGTAGGCCTGCAGGCCGCCGCGTTGGCGCAGCGTGGTGAGGTAGCGGGCGTCGAGCTCACCGGTGAGGTACTTGATCGCGTGATACACCGGCGATGCGTGCGGTTTGACGGCGACCTTGTCGTCGGGGTCGAGATGCGCGAACCACAGCGCCGTCATGATCGACACCATCGACGCCGATGACGCCTGGTGGCCGCCGATCTTGATATCGCTTCCGCCGCGACGGTTGGCCGCGTCGACGATGCGCGATGCCAGCCACAGCACCCGCCGCTCGATGGTGTGCAGCGTGTCGATGGAGGGCTGTTCGGGGTGGCCGGTCATGGGTGGGGCAACTTGGCGAACGACATGTCGGCGCACCCTATGTCGCTCGTTGGCGGTTCAACCGAGTGCGGTGAGGCGGGTGTGGAACGACTCGGCGACCACGGTGCCGTCAATCAGCGTGATGCGGCCGTGCTCGACCGCGAGGCCGCCCGTGCTGTCGTGGATCTCGAACGATCCGGCAAGCCATTCGCCCTCGTCCAGTTCCAGCCCGTTGCGATGCACGTGCACGGCGAGGTCGATGCTCACTCCGCCCAGCGGACGCTCGCTACGGGCGAACGCCGGCGGCGGGAAGCAGTCGGCGGCCATCACCAGCCAGGCCGCGTCGATCGCGCGGGGCTCGCGCGGACGCACGTAACCGGCGAGGCGGGTTCGACCGTCGGTGAACGGCATCCGCTCGGGGTCGAATCGCAGCTCGAAGCGCCCGAAGCTGATCACCTCGGCCGGCGGCTGGAACTCGACGCACTCCTGCGGCGGTGCAAGATCGAGCGGACGGCGCTCGCCCCATTCGATGCCTGAACGCTCGGCCATCAACGTCAACCGGCTGGTGGCGACCACCCGGTCCTGCTGGACGAGGTCGACGTCCATCGTGGTGAACGACCGTCCCTGACGCCGCTCGCCGACCACCAGCGTGGCTGGCCCGACGCGTCCCGGGCGTAGGAAGCTCGCGGTCATCGTGCGCACCGTTCGCCCTGGAGCGGCCAGCTCGGCGCCGCGCACCGCCAGCGCGCACATGTACCCGCCGTGCACACCGGCCAGCGCCGACCACCCTGCGTCGAGCTCGACGGAGAACTCCCCAGGGCGACCAGCGACCGGCACCACTGCCGTGGTCCGGTCGAACTCGGTGTCCACCGGGCATGTCCTCAGTTGCGTCATAGGATGCACGATAGGCCGCATCAGTTCTGTGACGCAACGTAGATATGGTTGGGCGATGCGCAAGGCCTCGTTCGCCGACATGCACTGCTCGGTCGCCCAGGCGCTCGAGGTGATCGGGGAATGGTGGACCCTGTTGATCCTGCGCGACGCGTTCCTCGGCGTGCGTCGCTTCGACGACTTCGTCGAACGCTTGGGGATCTCGCGCAACGTGCTCACCAACCGCCTCGACACACTGGTTGACGCAGGCGTGCTGGAGCGCCGGGCCTACGACCAGGCCCGTGGCCGCTACGACTACCTGCTCACCGACAAGGGTCGGGCCCTGTGGCCGGTGATGACCGCGCTGCGCCAATGGGGCGACGAGTGGATCTACGGCGCCGGCCACGAGCCACTGCTGATCGAGCACCGCACCTGCGGGCACATCGCCACCGCACGGCTGACCTGCAACACGTGCGGCGAAGCGCTCGACGTGCACTCCGTGCGCGCCGTTCCTGGGCCCGGCGCCCCCGACGAAGTGGTCGGGTCACGCCGCTGAGCGGGGAGATCCGGCCGGCGGCCGAGGTTGCACTCGGGCGATACGCGGCGCTGCTGCGCGGCATCAACGTCGGCGGCCACAACCGCGTGCCGATGGCCGAGCTGCGTGCGGCGTTCACCCAGGCCGGGTGTCACGCCGTGGCCACGTACATCCAGTCCGGCAACGTGGTGTTCGCCGCCGAGCACCCCGCGGCGAGGCTCGAGAGGGACCTCGAAGCGGCGTTGGCACAACGCTTCGGCTTCCCCATCGCGTTGCTCGTGCGGTCGGCGCGCCAGCTGCGCACCGTCGTCGCATCGAAGCCGCCCGGCTTCGGAAAATCTCCGGACGACTACCACAGCGACGTGATCTTCCTGAAGGCTCCGCTCACCCCAGCCGCGGCGATGCGCGTCGTCCGTGTCCGTGACGGCGTCGACCGGGTGTGGGCCGGAGCGGGCGTGCTCTACTTCGAGCGGCTGAGCGAACGACGCACCGACAGCCAGCTGTCGGCGATCATCGGCACACCGGAGTACCGGCTGATGACCGTCCGCAACTGGCGCACGACCACGAGGGTCCTCGATCTGGTCGAGCGCGTCGCGACCTGACCGCGGGCTACGCAGGCGTCACCGGCCCGTCGGCGAGGAACCGCACGGCGACAGGCGCGAACTGGTCGTGGTGCTGGAAGATGCCGCCATGGCCCGAGTTGGGAAAGATCACCAGCTCGGAGCCGTCGGTGCATGTCCTCGGAGAGTGCTGAGGGGACCATCCGGTCGTTGTCGCCGTTGGCGATCAGGGTCGGCTGGGTGAGCTTGGAGAGGTCGTCAGGGGCGCCCCGCCCCCACGCCTTGATCGCGTTCAGTTGGGTCCTGAACGCGTTGATCGTGATGTCGGCGTCGCGGTCGGCGGTGCGTTCCTTCAAGCGTTCGACGAACGATCGGCCCGCGGCCTTGCCGGCAGCGTCGCGGTTGAAGAACAGGAACTCCTTCGGGTCCGCGCGGGTCAATGCCGCGCGGGCCATGTCGTAGTACGTGACCCCGGCGACCTTGTCGATGCCGTGGCCACCCTTGGGCCGGTGCCGGTGAGGATCAGCTTGCGCACCACCGCGGGGTGCTTCACGACGAGCGCTTGAGCGAGATCAGCCGTCCAGTCCCCAGAAGGGTCCGTGGAGTCCGACGGACTGGAAGTACGAGCGCGCCTGGGCCGGTTCGCGCCGGGTGTAGCCGCGGTCGAGGCGGCCGTCGTACCACTGGGACGCGAATCGCCACAGGGTGGCGAGATCCATGCGATAGCCCTCGGCATTGCCGGTTCGCCCGAGCCAGGCGTCGATGCACGCGTCGTCGCAGAACAGCAGCTGGTTGCTGCAGGTGTGGATGACGTCGTCCCACATCTGTGCCGTCGGGACGAGGAAGTGCGCGCGTTGCGGTCCCTCGGGAGCGGCGTCGGTGTCGACCCGCCATGCGAGTGGACGGTCACATGCGGGGCAGGCGCCGGCGATGATCGTCGGGCCACAGTCGGGGACGAGGTGCGGGATGGCGAACGCGTCCCAGCAACAGCCACCCCACCACAGCGTGGACGCGCTCATCACGCTGTACCCGAACGATCGCGTCGCGAACGGGTGGGCCAGCTCGATCGCGCCGTCCGGCCCCAGTGCCCATGCCCGTTGGCGGGCCAGTTCGAGGATCGCTTCGCCGGCCCGCACCGGGCTGTGGGCGATCTCCGCCAGCCGGTCGGGGCTCGGCAGCCGGCCGGTGTCGGCCAGTGATCGGTAGACGGTGAGCCGCACGTCTTCGAGCACCTCGCCGAGCTGAATGCTGTCCATGTCCCCACTCCTCGTCACGCGATCCGCGTTGGTCTGCGCCAGGATGATACTGGTCGGTATCATCCCGATGTGCCTGGTCGCCGCGACGCCCGACAGCGCGTGCTCGACGCCGCAACCGTGCTGTTCGCCCGCGATGGCATCGGCGCCACCGGGGTCGACCTGATCGCCGCAACAGCAGGTGTCGGCAAGATGTCGCTGTACCGGCACTTCGCCTCCAAGGACGACCTCGTCGTCGCCGTCCTCCGAGCGCGCGACCCGATCCATCTCGACTGGTTGCTCCCGGCAGCACCACTCGGCGTCGAGACGATCCTCGCGATGTTCGACCGCATCGCCAGAGCCGCAGGCCGGCCCGGGTTCACCGGATGCCCGTTCGTCCGGGCAGCCAACGAGCTCCCGAGCACACACCCCGCCCGGCGGATCGTGGCAGACCACAAGCGCTCCTTCGCGCGACGAGTCGAACAGCACCTGCGCGCCGACGGCGTCACCGCCTGGCGGTCCCTGGCAACACAACTCGTCGCACTCGCCGATGGCGCCACGATCGACTGTCTGATCCACGGCGGGCCGCGCCCAGCACGCGACGCACGCCGGCTCGCAGCGCGACTCCTCGTCGACTGACACCGCATTGACAGCGGCAAGCGAGGGCGCCGCCGAGGCCAGATCGGGCGTGCTCAGAGCAGTGGAATCGGGCCGGGCACTGGCACTGGGGTGTGGACAGGATGCGGCAGATCGACGAGGAGTTGACGCGCGAGCCGAACGAGCACGTCGGTCGCCGGCGAGACGGTGGCGTCGCGTCGCGTGATCACGGCGAATCGCTCGTAGAGCGGAGGGTCGAGCGACTGCCAGTGAAGCGAGTTGGTCGCGCCGACGAGATGGGCGAGCGGCAGTGAGATCACCGTGTCGCCAACGTCCCGCTCGGCGAGGCGCAACGCCAGCACGGGCGAGTCGACTTCGACGATCGGGCGGACCGACACCCCGGCGCTCTGTGTTCGTGCGAGCAGTCGCTGTCGAGTTGCGTCGAGATCGCCCGATCGCACCTCGGGCAGGATCAGTTGTGCCTCGGCCAGCTGGTGCACGGTGACCGGCGCCGCGATCGGCCGGCGCGACAGGTAGACCGCCTCGATCGTCGGCTCGACGGGGACGACATCGAGGGCCCGGTCGTCCACGGGCACGGCAACCAGTGCAGCTTCGAGGTCGCCGTCGCGAACGGCGTCGGCGAGCTGGCCGGAGTTGAGCTGGACGATGCGAAGCCGAACGAGCGGGTGCAGCGCGCGGAACGCGGCGATCAGGTCGGCAGTAAGCAGGGAGTCGGCGCTGCTGAACGTTCCGAACGAGACGGAGCCGCCCGTCAGGTTGCGGACCGGGTCCATCGCCGCGCCGACCTGGTCCAGCGCGGCCACCGCACGTTGGGCGTGGGGGATCAGCATCCGTGCCGCGTCGGTGACGATCAGCCGTCGGTTGGTGCGGATGAAGAGGCCGACACCGAGGTGCTGCTCGAGTCGGCGGATCTGCTCGGACACGCTCGGCTGGGCGATGTGGTGGGCGGCAGCGGCTTCGGAGAGGGTGCCGTGTTCGACGGCGGCCAGGAAGTACTGGAGCTGCTGAACGGTGATCGGGGTCGCCACGGCTGCCTCCTCTGCTCAAGGTAAATCCTATGGCTACTCCGGCAATCTCGTCATGTACGGGATCACGGACGGTCACCAGACTGTGACCACCAGCTCAGATGACGAAGGGCCACACGATGGACGACACGGCACTCGGGATCCGCACCGCACGCGGCGAGTGGACCCCCCACCGACCGGCCGCCAACGCGCCGTTGTTCGAGCGCCCGATCCGGTGGCGCTCCGTCCTGCGCTGGCTGTTCGGCGTGCCGGGTTTCCTCTTCCCGTGGAACGCTCTGAGCATCGCGCTCGCTGTCGCGTTGTACGCCTTCGCCACGCCATCGATGACGACAGCACGCAGTTGGGCCGTGGGATGGGTGGCCCTGGTGCTGCTGCGCAACCTGGCCATCACGATCGCCTGGTATGGGATGTTCCACATCAGCCTCTACAACCTCCGGCGTCAGGACACCCGCTTCAAGTACAACAACCGGTGGCCACGCGCGGGCGAGCGCTTCACGTTCGGCACCCAGAACCGCGAGAACGTGTTCTGGACGCTCGCCAGCGGGGTGCCGATCTGGAGTGCCTTCGAGGTCGTCAGCCTGTGGCTCTTCGCCAACGGCCACATCACCTGGCTCAGCTGGTCGCGCCACCCGATCTGGTTCGTCGCGATCCTCGTCCTGACGCCGTTCTGGCTCGAGGCGCACTTCTACGTCATCCACCGCCTGATCCACATCCCGCGCATCTACCGGACGGTGCACGCCCTGCACCACCGCAACACCAACCCCAGCCCGTGGTCGGGGCTGTCGATGCACCCCGTCGAGCACATCCTCTACTTCAGCGCGGTCACCATCCACTGGCTCATCCCATCCCATCCCGTGCACGTGATGTACAACCTGCTCCGCCAGTCGATCGGACCCGCCCCGGCGCACAGCGGCTTCGAGGCCATCGAGCTCACCGACCGCATGACGCTCGACACGGGGGCGCTCGCCCACTACCTGCACCACAAGTACTTCGAGGTCAACTACGGCGACGGCGCGATCCCCTTCGACCGCTGGTTCGGCACCTTCCACGACGGCTCGGCCGAGGCCCACGCGGCGATGAGGCAACGACTCGCCCAGACCAAGGAGCGCACGACGCCGCGCCGTGGACCAGGATGAACGTCGACGCCGCGACCTGATCGACGCCCGAACGGAAGTTGCCCCTGATGCCCACCGCTGCCGCCGTGACCGGCAACCCGCTCGTCGCCGGACGTGCCGCAGGCCCGGTGATGTTCACCGACGTCGCGGTCAGCTTCATGGGTGGCGTCGACCCAGCCGACGGCACCGTCACCGACACCCACCACCCGTTGCGCGGCAGGTCGGTCGCGGATCGGATCCTGGTGATCCCGAGTGGTCGCGGATCGTGCGCCGGCAGCCTGGGCATCGCCGAGTTGCTGTTGAACGGGCACGCTCCGCGGGCGCTGGTGTTCCGACATCCCGAGACGATCCTCACGCTCGGCGTGATCATCGCCCAAGAGCTGTTCGGCCGCGGCATCCCCGTCCTGCGCGTCGACGGCAGCGACTTCGAACAGCTCGCCGATGTGCCGTACGCAGCGATCGACGGTGCGACGATCACACCGTCGCGGGTGCCGGTCGACGAGACGGAGTCGATCGCCCTGCTCGACGAGCTCAGCCTCGACGGTTTCGAGTTGACCCGGCGCGACCGGATGACGCTCGGCGGAGCGTCCGGCCGGGCAGCAGCGATCGCCCTGCGGATCGTTATCCGCACCGCACGGCTGCAGGGCGTCAACCGACTGGTCGACGTGGACATGGCCCACATCGACGGCAACTTCTACCACGGCCCCGGCACCTTGCAGTTCGCCCGACGGCTCCGCGAGCTCGGCGCCCGTGTCAGGGTCCCCTCGACGATGAACTCGATCCGGGTCGATCGCCGCCGGTGGCGCCTCCAGGGCGTCGACGAACGTCTCGGCAGCGCCTCCGAGGAGCTCGCCGACGCGTACGCCGAGATGGGCGTTCGGGAGACCTACACCTGCGCCCCGTACGCGCTCGGCGACCCGCCGTGCGCCGGGCAGCAGATCGCCTGGGGCGAGTCCAACGCCGTCGTCTACGCCAACTCGGTGCTCGGCGCTCGCACGCTCAAGTACCCGGACTACCTCGACGTCATGGTCGCCATCACCGGGCGCGCCCCCGAAGCCGACTGTCACCGGGCCGACGGCCGGCGCGCCACCCTACGCGTCGACGTCCCGCGCCCCGCCGAGCCCGACGATGCCTACTTCGCCCTCCTCGGGTACCACGTCGGCACGATCGCCACGAACGAGATCCCATCGTCTGCGGGCTGGCCGGGGTACCGGTTGGCACCGACGAGCTCAAGGGCTTCGGTGCGGCGTTCGCCACCACCTCGGCCGCGGCGATGTTCCACATCCTCGGGGTCACGCCGGAGGCTGGCACGCTCGCCGGGGCCTGCGGCCCGGCAGGTCCCGACCGCACGGTCACGGTCACGCTCGACGATCTCGCCGCGACCTGGCGGACGATGAGCACTGCCACCGACGACACCGTCGAGCTCGTCGCG